>JBIIVE010000153.1:0-2754 GCA_044339605.1 Acidimicrobiales bacterium | reverse complement strand
GCCAATGAAGCACTTCGCTGGGGACTCGTAAGCCACATCGCCCCCAGTGGCGCAGGAATGGCGAAGGCCCGTGAAATCGCCGACATCATTTGCGCCAATGGTCCCCTCGCCGTCAAAGCAGCAAAGGCGTCGGCCATTGCAACCGGATGGCTTCCTGAAGCTGAAGCGCAGCCAATCGAGATCGGTTTCGTTTCACCAGTCATGCGCTCGGAAGATGCCAAAGAAGGCATGAAGGCATTCTCCGAAAAGCGCACCCCCAACTTTCAGGGCAAGTAACGAAACTTCCCCTAGTTCAACTCTGACGGAAGCGGACCGAAGCGTCCGTCTTCACGATCGATTGCATCGATCATCGCCATATCGTCTTCGCTGATCGTGAAGTCGAACACATCGAAGTTCGACTCGATTCGCGACAACGTTGCCGATTTCGGAATAGTGACGATCCCGTGTTGGATCTCCCATCGCAGTGCAATCTGCGCAGGGGTGCGACCGTAGTTATTGGCCAACATCACCAGCAGCGGATCATCGTCAACCGCTCCACGAGCAATAGGACCCCAGGCTTCGGTCGCGATTCCATGAAGGTCATGGAAGTCGCGAAGAAGCTTTTGTTGGAAGAACGGGTGCAGTTCGATCTGATTGAGCGCTGGCACGACAGCGGTTGCTTCGATGATCCGATGCAGATGTTCCGGCTCGAAGTTCGAAACACCTACTGAGCGGACCCGACCAGATTCGCGGAGTTCGATGAAGGTTTCCCAGGTTTCGACATAGAGATCGTTTGCTGGCGCTGGCCAATGGATCAGCAGAAGGTCGAGGTAGTCGAATCCGAGGGTTTCGAGTGACCGTTCAAGCGATTCAGTCGACAGGGATCGACCCTGCGAACTGTTCCAGACCTTTGTGGTCACGAAGATGTCTTCACGGGGCAGACCGCAGTTGTTCACCGCAGCGCCAACGCCTTCCTCGTTGAAATAGCCCCATGCCGTATCGATATGGCGATAGCCGATGTCGATCGCCTGACCGACGAGTTGCTCGGCATCATCTGCGGGAATTTGAAAGACGCCAAAACCGATCTGTGGGATGGAATGGCCGTCATTGAATTCGATACGAGGTATCTGCGACATGACCGCATCGTAGGACCTCATCGCCGATACTCTCCCGGCCGTGACAAATCGCCTTGCGAACGAAACCAGCCCGTACCTGCGCCAGCACGCTGACAACCCCGTCGATTGGTGGCCGTGGGGGCCTGAGGCCCTCGCCGAAGCGGAACGCCGAGATGTTCCCGTGCTCATTTCCGTCGGCTATTCGGCCTGCCACTGGTGCCACGTCATGGCTCACGAGTCGTTCGAAGACGAGGCCACCGGCGAACTCATGAATCGGTTGTTCGTGAACGTCAAGGTTGACCGTGAGGAACGACCCGATGTCGATGCGGTCTATATGGATGCGGTTCAGGCGATGAATGGCCACGGCGGTTGGCCAATGACGGTGTTTTGCCTGCCCGACGGCAAACCGTTCTTCGCGGGCACGTACTTTCCGAAAACCTCTCGTGGCGGTCATCTTGGATTCGCCGAGCTCTGCGAGCGCATCAACGAGTTGTGGCACACCCGACGCGACGAACTCGTTGAACAAGCCGCCACCGTCACTGAGGCAATCGATGAGGGTGTGCAGCTCCCTCACCCAACACAAGAACCAGACGGCTCGCTGTTTGCAGCAGCCGCTGCTGCGTTGGTGGGCCAAATCGACAAGATCGATGGCGGATTCGGATCAGCACCAAAGTTCCCGCAAACCTTTGCCATTGACGGATTGCTTCGCCACTACGCACGAACCGGCGATTCCGCTGCACTCGATGCCGCGCTCCTTTCCCTCGACGCAATGGCGGCCGGTGGCATTTACGACCACCTCGGCGGCGGCTTCGCCCGATATGCCACCGACAAACGATGGCTCATTCCGCATTTCGAAAAGATGCTCTACGACGAAGCACTCCTTGCCCGTGTTTACCTCCACGCGTGGCAACTCACGGGCGAACCGCGCTTTCTCCAAACGCTTGAGGAAACAATCGAGTACGTCCTGCGCGATCTCCGACACCCGCTTGGCGGTTTCTACTCCGCCGAAGACGCCGACTCAGAAGGCGTCGAAGGAAAGTTCTACGTCTGGTCGATCAGTGAAATCCGTGAGATTTGCGGCGACGATGCCGATGCCGTCATCGAATGGTTTGGAGTCACCGACCACGGCAACTGGGAACACACCAACATTCTCGAACGCGTCGTTCGCGGCGACCTTGCTCGTCCCGATGCCGTTGAACGGGGCCGAGTCGCACTTCTCGCTGCCCGCAACAAACGAATTCGCCCAGGCCTCGACGACAAGGTGCTGGCCGAATGGAACGCGCTCATGCTTTCCACGATCGCCGAAGCCGCAGCGGCAACCGGTTCAGTCAAGTGGCTTGATGCTGCAGTCACCAACGCAAACTTTCTTTGCGACAACCTGCGAGTGAACGGTCGATGGATGCGTTCCTGGCAAGGCGAAGCTCGCGTCTTGGCCTTCAGTGCCGACTACGGCGCTCTTGTCGATGCATTCGTTCGTGTCCACGAAGCAACCGGCGACCCTCGCTGGCTCGACGAAGCCGCAGCAACCGCCGATGCGCTCATCGAATTATTCGGCGACCCCGAAGACATCGGCGTGTACACAAATGGCACCGACGGCGATCAACTCGTTGCCCGCCCCAAAGAACTCATGGACAACGCCACTGCCTGCTCCAACAGTCTC
>JBIIVE010000007.1:0-46961 GCA_044339605.1 Acidimicrobiales bacterium | reverse complement strand
CCAACATCAAATCGACACCAGCCCGGCGCGACGCCATCACTTTTTGGTGGATCCCGCCGATTGGCCCCACCGAGCCATCGAGGCTGATCGTCCCCGTCACTGAAACCTTGAGCCCTCCCGTGAGACTGTCGGGAGTCATGACATCGAGGATCCCAAGAGTGAAGGCCAAACCCGCCGACGGGCCGCCCACCCGGCCGGAATCAATCGTTACCTCCACCGGAAAAGTGAACGAGAGTTCTCGGGTAAACGTTGAGACCCCGAGAAACCCTTTTGCGGTGTCACCTTCGCGAGCACCAAGGACTACCTGAACCTCGCGAGGTGGAAGAGCGCCATCCAGCGTCGAATCAAAAGGTTCGACATCCAATGTGATCGTCTCTCCCGGAGCCATCGCACTAATCACGTTGATCAATTGCTGGCTAAACGAAATCTGTTGACCGTTGGCGCGAACAATGACATCTCCCGGAACAAGCATGTTGGCCGATGGTCCGCCTTCAACGACTGCTGCAACCACTGCGCCGGTTCCGTTTGATTCGACGGGATAACCGAGCCGTGTGAGTGCCTGATACTGCGCGGCATCTTTGGATTCCGACATCATCCGCAAATTGAGATCGCGATTCTGATCAGGCGATTGTTTGCCAAGAATGTCTTCCCGAGACGCGAGATCAAGATCGGGGTTTACCCATGCAGCGAGAGCTTCAAATGGTGTCGCTTGTCGACGCGAAACTGTGAGGAAATCAACTTCTCCCCCGTTCACATACGTCTGCGCTCCGCTCACCGAAATAAGGCTCTCGGTTGGACGCGAAGAGCCCGGAGACATCACGTAATACGGGAGTCGAAGAACTAACCCCAGCGCAATGATGAGTACGGCGAAGAAAAAACCAAGCGACGTGAGCCACCGGCGGCGTCGACTCCAGTGCGGGGATTGCTCACCCACAGTCGCAGGTGCGGGCACATGTTCTTCTTCGATGGACTCGACCACGTTGCTCCACAGACAAAACGCGATGGATTCGGCCCATCGACGGTGTCAGCCTGCCATGTCCGAGGCCATGAACCGGCGCGCCTGCCGACAGAGTGCGAGGATGTCCCTCGTGACTGCGAGCAACCAATGGCAACCGATCTACGGCGACGACATCGGGCCAACCACTTCCGATCGCATCCGATCTGGAGTCAGCCTTGGCGTGGTCCTCGTCATTCTCGGTACCGCTCTCGCTGCCGGACTCGTGCTTTCGGTCTTCGTGCTCTTCGGGCTCTTCGGCGCCTCGATCGGCTGAGCATGCCTGGCCGTCAACTCGATGACACCGTCGCTCGCCGACGCGACGCTGCACTTGCGGGGCATACGGGCGATGAGAACACAGCCCGATCATTCCTCAGCGACGACGACGCAAACGTTCGTGCTACCGCGCTTGGTGCGCTCAACCGTCTCGGCGCACTAACGGAAGACGAACTCATTCGGGCCACCAAAGATGGCGACCCAATCATGCGTCGTCGGGCGTGCACCGAATCAACTTCATGGAATGGCAGTGTCGACGAACCCACCACCGCCGAAGTAGCAGCCGCTATCGCTGCGCTTCTTTCCGATAGCGATGACTCCGTGGTCGAAATTGCCGCATGGGCCTGTGGAGAACGCCCACCTGCATCGAGTTCAACCATTGAACGATTGTGCGTGATTGCAACCCGACATGACGATGCGTTGTGTCGTGAATCTGCAGTTGCAGCGTTAGGCGCACTCGGCGATCCCGCAGGGCTTGGCGCGATCCTCTCTGCAACCGAAGACAAAGCAACAGTTCGCCGGCGTGCCGTTATTGCCCTGGCCCCATTTGATGGCCCCGAAGTCGACGCTGCTCTTGAACGGGCAACAAACGATCGAGATTGGCAGGTCCGGCAAGCTGCCGAAGACCTCAGTCCATGAACATGACCTTGAGTGCGTCGAAGGATTCGACGCAATGGCCTGCTCCGAGCACAACTGATTCGAGTGGCGCTTCGACAAGGTGAACCGGAACATTTGTTTCGGATCCAATCCGGAGATCGAGACCGCGCAACATGCCACCGCCGCCAACTAGGTAAATGCCCTGCTCGATGAGGTCTTGGGCCAATTCGGGCGGAGCTTGGCCCAAACATGCGACGACCGCGTCGACCATTGCCGACACCGGTTCGTCGATTGCTTCGCGAACTTCTTCAGCAGTGAGAACAACGGTCTTGGGGAGACCGCTCATAAGTTCACGTCCGCGAACCTCAGCGGCAAACTCATTTTCTGTTGGCCACGCCGAACCGATCGTGACTTTGATTTCTTCTGCGGTGCGTTCACCAACAGCGATGCCGTATTCACGCCGGATGTAGGTCTGGATAGCAGCATCGATGTCGAAACTTCCGACACGCACCGCTTCAAGCGCAACTACCCCACCAAGTGAGATAAGCGCGACTTCAGAGGTTCCGCCTCCGATGTCGATCACCATGTTGCCGAGCGGTTCGTTGATGGGAAGACCTGAACCGATGGCCGCTGCCATGGGTTGTTCGATGAGGTGCGCTTCAGCAGCACCAGCGCGACGAGCAGCTTCGGTAACCGCACGCTGTTCGACAGCGGTAATGGCAGAGGGAACGCAAATGACAACACGCGGGCGGTTGAATCGGTTGACACCAACACGCTGAAGAAGCAAACGGATCATCCGCTGGGTGACTTCGAAGTCTGTGATTGCGCCTTTTCGAAGAGGACGGACCGCAACGATGTAGCTCGGCGTACGCCCAATCATTTGCCAGGCTTCGTGGCCCATGGCAAGCACGTCTTGAGTGCGGCTGTTGAGCGCAATTACTGACGGCTCGTTGAGGACAATGCCCTCGCCACGAACGTAGACCAGTGTGTTTGCGGTTCCGAGGTCGATCGCAATGTCGCGTGCCATATCAACGACCGCCCAATCGACGCTTTTCCGCGTCTTGCACACCGCGCACTGGACGTGGCGGAGTTGAAGGAACAGGCGGTGTGCTTAAGGCATCCATTTCGCGTTGAAAGTCGTCGACGCTTGCCATGAAGTATGTGGGTTTGCGATGACGAATCCACACAATGAGCGAACCAATGGCAGCCACAACAACTGCCAAAAGAAGAAAAGCAACGCCGCTCATGCAAGAACTCCGCGATCGTCGACGTCGGTGATGTGCTGCGCCGCACGCGCCCATTGCGAACCGCCGTCGAAGAATTCCTTCTTCCAGATCGGTACAGATTCCTTCAAGGTGTCGATTGCAAATTCGCAGGCATCGAATGCGGCGCCGCGATGGGGTGCAGATACAGCGACAACAACCGATGACTCGCTCAGGACGACTCGCCCTTCGCGATGCCAGATCGCGATTCGCCCTAACTCGGGCCACCGGTGACGAGCTTGATCAGCAATGGCGCCAAGGCGAGGCTCAACTTGTTCAGCCCATGCCTCGTAATCGATATGCGTGACACCACGAGAGCCATCGGCATGGTCACGGACCAAACCACTGAAAACCACCACGGCGCCACAGCCTGGGAGTGCAACCCAATCGGCTGCGAGCCCGACCTCGAGCAATTGGTCGGTAAGCGCGACCCAATTGTCGGTGGTGGGTGGTTGAAGAGTCACGGCTACCCATCGTAGTAGGGGCCGCGGCTAACTCTGCGGGGCCCACCGCTACATTCGCCCCCATGCCGTTCCTCGATGACCCGGATGACGATGCCGGGTTCGTCCCCCCGCTCCCCCAAGACGACCGATTATGGCGTCACCCATCGGAGATGGCAGGTCCTAACCCGATTTCGCCTCGAGCGAAACGCCGATATTCGTCACGGACTGGATTCTTCGCAGTGATCGCAATCGGTCTCATCGCGACCACCACTGGCATCGCTGCAGTTGGCATTCTCGGCTCGTCCGATCGTTCTCCCCAAGGAACCGAGTTTGCCGTCGGGCCTGCAGCCGAAGCACTCCCCGCAACAGCGCTGTCGTCTCTTGCACCGGCAATCGTTCAGATCAAGGTCGACCGTGCGTCCGGGTCGTTCGTCGTGACCGGGCTCATCATCCGTTCCGATGGTCATGTGGTCACTGCCTCCGACCCACTTGAAGGCGCACGCTCACTCACTGTCACCACTGCCGACGGACGCGCCTTCAACGCGACCATCGTCGGCACCGACCCAGCCGATGATCTTGCCGTCATTGCTATTCAAGGATCAGGACTTCCCACTCCTTCATTCGGCGACATCAATTCTGTTGCGCAAGGGGACATGGTCTTCGTTGTCGGCCGCACCCCCACCGATAACCGGTCGTGGGTCGCGTCCGCGATCTTTCAGGCTGTCGGCATACGTCTCGACACTACAGATGGATCCACATTGCACGACATGATCGGTTCCGCAATCGATGTTCGACCTCCAACTGATTCCGCAGTTCTCTGCACGAAGGCGGGCGAAGTGATCGGCTTGTTGACGTCTCGCGCAGCGGTCGCGACCCGATCGGCGGCACTTGGGGCTGTTCCATCAACACTTGCTCTGCCCAGCGCTACGAATTCCTTCGCTCACTCAGTTGCATGGACGCGTCACGTGGTCGATGACATCATCGCAACCGGTTCCGTTCACCACGGATGGCTCGGCGTCATGACAACCGATGCTCCCGAGGGCGGCGCAGCCATCGAATCGGTTACGCGTTATGGCCCTGCAGATCGAGCTGGCCTCATCGCCGGCGATCGCATTACTTCGTTAAGCGACGCCAATCTGCCGACGAGTTCCGCACTTGTCGTCGCACTCCGAAACCACGCCGCCAACGACACCGTCACGATTGGTTATGTCCGCAACGGCGTTGCAGCCACGACGTTCGCCAAACTCATCGATCGGAGTTGAGTTGGCGGCGGATCAAAAATGCCGCCCCTACAACAACGCCGAGCACCACCATGACCACACCGCCCAGCGCTAATTGCTGTCGATGGCGCGGAGTGACCCGAGCCCAAATGCCGCCACTGTCGGCGTCGACGTAGGCCTCTTCATTTCGAAACCTGGGTTCCCAACCCAAGGATCGGATGCGATCGTTAGCAACAACCCAGGGCCCCGCACCTGCCAGAAGGGTGTCGGGATCGCCAGGAGCAACACCGAAGTATTTGCCGATTCGAGCCAGAACATAGGCGAACGGCTTGTACATGCGAACGCGTGCAGTGGGCCCTTTAAGTGCTCGAACTTCATCAACCGTGAGCCAACCATCGGGCGCAACGTTTACTGGTCCATCAACTCGCGAACGACAAATGGTGACAAGAGCGGTCGTGAGGTCATCAAGGTGCACAAATTGCACTGGGGCGACCCCACCACTGATCTGGAGTCCGGCCGTTGCCCATGGTGAACGTGCCAACCACTTTTCGTTTTCCGGTCCTACCACGATGCACGGGCGAACGAGCGCGCAGGTTGCTCCGCGCGACCTTGACCACGTTGCACACAGTCGTTCGAGCTCAGCACGCTCAACCGCTGCGTCAATCGAGGCATTCGGTCGAACCGGCGCGTTCTCCGTGAGCGGAATCGGATTGTCAGTTCGAGCTCCGTACACGAGCGCTGAGGACAAAACAACGAGCGTTGTCACTGCCCCAACTCGTGTGAGCGACGCAAGGAAAGATCTTGTTGCAACCACATCGATGTCGGCGCCACCGGTTCCATCGATGTCGAGCCCCGAGCGCGGGCCAGTCAGAAAGACTCGTGTTGCTCCAGCAACAAGTGACGCCAATCGGGAATCGTCAAGAGCGAACGGGGCGATAAGGAGTTCGGCACCCTCAGCTTCGCCGGTGAGACGTCGGGTGCTGGGTTGGGCGCCAATGGCAACAACACGGTCAACCCCAGGTTCCGAGAGCGCGGCAGCTACCACTCGCCGCCCGATCGGTAGATCGGCTCCGGTAACCACCACGATTTCTCCCACACCGCAATCATGGCGCGTCTCACGTCGCCTTCGTCCGGCCGCCACCCGCAGCGTCATGTCCCCCGGCGGGGCCTAGCCTGAGGTGGTGGACGATCTACCCCCCGACCCCTTCTCTGGTGCCGACTCAGGCGACGAACTGGGCAAAAACTTCGAACAGAATCCTCTGTCAGGAATGCCGCTCTTTGGCGATCTGGCCAAGCTTTTCTCCCAGCAAGGCCCCATCGGATGGGATGCCGCTCGCCAACTCGCACTCTCGATCGCGACCGATGGCGGAGAAGCAGGCAACGTCGATCCGCTTGAACGGATCCGCCTTGAACAACTCGCACGTATCGCCGAACTCCATGTCGGCAATGCCACCGGACTCCCCACAAGTTTCGGCGGCACTGGTATTTCGATTGTGCCGGTCACCCGTGGGCAATGGGCCACAACCACGCTTGAATCTTGGCGTCCACTCTTTGAGCGCCTCGCCGGTTCGCTCACACCGCCCGCGCCACCGACGACTCCGGACCCCTCAGACCCCCTCAGTTTCATGGCTCCACTTATGGCCATGATGGGACCAATGATGATGGGCATGACCGCCGGTTCCATGATTGGCCACTTATCGCGTCGATCATTCGGCCAGTACGACCTTCCCGTTCCACGAATTGCAAAAGATGACGTGATGGTCATTCCTGCGAATTTCGAAACGTTCGCTTCGGAGTGGAGCATTCCCGCCGACGACCTTCGACTCTGGGTCTGCGCTCAGGAAATCGCTATGCATTCGGTCCTGCGCATTCCGCATGTCCGAGCAACCGTCGACGAGTTCCTCTCGGCCTACGCCGCCGGATTCGAACCCGATCCAAATGCATTGGAAGATCGACTGGGTTCGATGGAATTCGATATGTCCGATCCAGCAGCAATGTCGGGCATGCAATCGATGTTTGGCGATCCCGAACTACTTCTCGGAGCCATCCAATCGCAAGCACAGCGCGACATGCTTCCCAAATTCGAAGCCCTCATCGCGGCGATGGTGGGATATGTCGATCACATCGTCGACGCCGTCGGTTCCTCGTTGCTTTCAAACACCACAATGATTTCCGAAGCAGTGCGCCGCCGTCGCGTCGAGGCCGATGATTCGGACCGCTTCGTCGAGCGATTGTTCGGCCTTGAACTCACCCAAGCCACCTACGACCGTGGCGCCGCGTTTGTGGCCGGCATCGTGGAACGCGCGGGCAACGACGGACTCGTTCGCCTCTGGGAATCAGAACGCACGCTTCCCACTCCAGCAGAACTCGAAGCTCCGGGTTTGTGGCTCGCCCGCATCGAGCTACCTGACTGATTACGTAATCGGCGGCGGACCATCGGGGATCTCAGGGTCATTCCACGCATCAGGTTCGAAAAGCATGCCGTCGTGATGATCATTTGCCGGACCGGGCTGATCTGTAGACAGCTCGGGGAACGGCCACTCGACCCTCGTGGGATCGCTGAGCGGCTGCACCTGAGGCGCCGCCGCCGCAGGTGATTCAGGAGCGGGAACTGCGGCGGTTGGGCGACGCATCCATCGGCGAGCAGCATCGTGGGGAGCGATATCAATATCGGCCGAAGTGGGATCGGTGGGATCGAGCGGTGGCCCCCATGGCGTTGGGGTTTCGGGGCCCGCGAATCCACGATCGACAACTCGGGTGGAATCAAAATCGTCGTAAAACGATGGGTGACGCTCATCGACCGCGACAGGGCGACGCAACACACCCTTTCGAGGCACGGGCAATCGACCGGCACGAACATTCCGCAGACCAACCAAATAAAGCGCCACGGCGATCGATGCAGTTATCGCAATGAGTCCGAACCCAAGCGATGCCGGAATCGGCAGAACGATTGGCAGCAGTGCGCCGATCACCCAAATCAACTGAAACCGTGTCTCGAATTTTGCGAAGGTGCGACCGCGGTTTGCATCGGGGGCATCGCGCTGAACGATGGAATCAAATGCTTGTTTCGCCGAGCAACTCGTTACGCCCAACATCATCGATAACAAAGCTGCGCCCGCGAGTCCGCCGATGAACGCGGTGATAACCCCAGCCACGCTTATGACAACCAGACTCGTGACCAAGATCCGCTCTTCAGACGTCACTCGCCGGAGTCGAGGAACAACCAACGAACCCAAAAAGAAACCCAGCTGCGCTGTAGCGGCAACAAGACCCAGTTGCCAAAGTGGCGATCCTGCATTCTTGAAATCGAATGCGAGCATGAACGAAAGAAAGCCGACCATGCCGCGGATGAGGCTCATTGCTGTTGATGCGTGAGTAATGCCAGCGCTACGAAGCTCTTCTCGTTCGGCTTCACCCTCTGGCTCTGCAGCAACCGTGGTCGGTGGCAACTGCAACGCAAGAATCGTGCCGACGGCAAACACAACTGCGCCCAGTGCAACCGTGGCTTTACCGCCACCGATCGCATAGAGGATGCCCCCTGGTATCGCAGCGATCACCACAGCGATTGAAGAAAGCGTCGTGAGTTTCGAATTAGCCTGCACCAATTCCTCGTCGCTGTGCACAGTGCTCGGGATGACTGCACTCTTCGAAATTGAATAGATCTTCTGCATAATGAGCATGCCGAACGCTTCTGGGTAGAACAGAAGAGAGTCCATATGTCGAACGACAAAGAATGCAAGCAAAGCTCGCAACAACATTGACCCAACGATGATCCAGCGCCGCCCACCCTTGATGCGATCGATAGCAGGGCCAATGAGCGGCGCTGCGATCGCAAACGGAGCGATCGTCAGAAGCAAGTACAACGCAACACGCCAGCGCGCCGATGTGAAGTCGAGCGAGAAGAACACCGAACCTGCGAGGCCGATTGCAAACAACGCATCGCCAGAAACAGACGCAGCATGAGTCCGAGCCAAACGATTGAATGGTGACGGTGCCCACGGTCGGCGAGGATCACGACCGGCTGGTGCCGGGCCGCGAGGGCGCTTGCCGCTGGGGGATGTGGACTCAGGAGTCACTTTTCCCATGTTACGAGGCGGGTGCGACGCAACCGCCCGTTTCGCTCAACCTCAGCGCTTCGGAACGTCGAACTTGTAGCCGAGTCCCCTGATTGTCACGATACGAACGGGATTCGCTGGATCGCTTTCGACCTTTGAGCGCAGACGTTTGATGTGAACATCAAGCGTCTTCGTGTCGCCCACATAGTCGCTGCCCCACACACGATCGATGAGCGTGTCTCGGGTGAGGACTCGACCGGCATTCAGAAGCAGCAACGCCAGCAATTCAAATTCCTTGAGAGGGAGCTGCACGATTTCTCCACGAACGGTCACCTCGTGTCGTTCTGAATCAAGGACTACATCGCCCACGCGAAGGGTCTCGGCGAGATTCATTTCGGCCTGAGGTTCTGCGTCGTCCAACGGACGCCGGCGCAAGACCGCGCGCATACGCGCCACGAGTTCTCGCATTCGATAGGGCTTCGTGACGTAGTCGTCGGCGCCAACCTCAAGCCCGACGACCGTGTCGATCTCAGCACCTTTGGCGGTCACCATGATGATCGGAACATTCGATCGAGACCGCAACTCACGACACACATCAATTCCTGAAACCTTGGGGAGCATCACGTCGAGTAGCACGAGATCAGGATTGACAGCATCAAAGATGTCAAGTGCTTCCGCGCCGTCACGAGCCACCGTCACTTTGAACCCTTCGCGAGACAAACCAATCTCTAGGGCTTCGATGAATGATCCTTCGTCTTCGACAACGAGCACTGATGTTGTGTCAGTCATTGACTCACGTCCTCTTGTTCAGGGTTGAAACTTCGGTTTCATTAGAATCATTTGCGACTTTGGAACTTGGGAATCGCATCGTGAAGGTTGAGCCCTCTCCCAGACGCGACTCGACGTCGATATCGGCTTCGTGGTTCACCACCGCATGACGAACAATCGCAAGACCCAACCCCGTGCCCCCGGTTTGGCGGCTTCGGCCTTGGTCGACCCGATAGAAACGCTCGAAGATTCGGTCGATGTCGCGTGTTGGGATTCCGATTCCGTGATCGGCGACCTTTACGACAACGTCATTCGCAACTGCTTGAACGGTCACATCAACAACAGTTCCGGGATCGGAATACTTGATGGCATTGTCGATGAGGTTGCCGATTGCCGAAAGGAGTTGTCGGCGCTCACCGACAATTCGGGTATCAGTCGACAAGACGACCAACTGCACCGATACTTCAGCCTGAACCGCCGCAGTTCGGAGTCTTTCAACCGCGTCAGAGGCAATCTCGGCCAACTCAACAATGGCGGTGCCCGCCCCATCGATAAATTCGATCCGCGAAAGTTCAATGAGGTCTTCAATGATTTGAGCGATTCTCATCGCCTCGGCATTAATGCGATTCGCAAGGCGCTCAACTATGTCGAGGTCATCTTCGCCCTGGAGGGTCTCCGCTAGAAGACCAATCGCACCAACCGGGGTCTTCAACTCATGACTGATGTTGGCCACAAGATCGGTACGAATGGCCTCGAGTTGGCGCCGTTCGGTGATGTCTTCGACAAACGCAACCGCTCCTGGCTGCCCATCCTCTGGGAGCGGAACCGTAGTGACCAATACCGTGCGTCGCGGCGGCCCAAAGAGTTCGATCGCAGTGGAGGCTTCGCTACCCGAATTCGCCACCCTGATGAGATCGTTCACCGCCGCACCAACAAGCGCATCGCCATGGCGGGCCTCAAGGAACGGCTTGGAAGCAACATTCGACTCGACAACCGAACCCTCGCCATCGAACACCATCACGGCGACCGGCAAAGCATTAAGTGCTGACTGCAAGCGAAACTGCGCGCTTTCGGATTGAAGATTCTCGGATCGGAGATCACGCACAGAGCGCTCGACGATTGCGAGAAGATCATCGAATCGCACCATCTCGCGTTCACTCGGAATCTCAAACCCCAAACGCATCGTCGACTCATAGACCTGATTGCGTTGGGCTCGATTCGAAAAGAAACGCGCAACAAAAGCTGTCAGAGCGGCAGAAACGATAGCAGCAATCAGCGCACTCGAGATGGCTGCGTTCATTGGCCGCTTTCAACCTCCGGCTCGGAATTCTCTGCACCGATTTCCGCAGCAAGCGAACGCCGCGCGACCAAACGCGCTGCTCCGGTCTGCTCTGGTAGCCAACCGGTGACCATGTACTGCACCCGCTGTCCGATGTTTACGGCGTGATCGCCAATGCGCTCGTAATAACGGCCAATGAGGGCGAGCTGAACTGATGCCTGCAAACCAATGTCATGAGTTGCATGAGATTCGAAAATTGCTTCGATGTAGTCACCGTGCAAGGTGTCGAGCGTGTCGTCGATGTCGTCGATCGCTACCCCAAGACTCGCATTTCGCTCGGCATAGGCGTCGAGAGCCAACTTCATCAGTCGAGAAGCTTCTTCGCTCATTCGTTCAATGAGACCGCGTAGTTTCGGATCCAGACTTACCCCGTAAATGCGACGCGTACCTTTTGCAACATTGACCATGAGATCACCGGAACGCTCAAGTTCACCCGTGAGCCAGAGTCCAGTCACGATCGATCGGAGGTCCGACGCCATCGGCTGCTGCAGCGCGAGCACGTGATAGCAGTGCTCTTCGATTCGAAGCGAGAGGTCATCAAGTTCGTCATCGGATTCGATGAGAGCTTGGGCGCCACTCATATCGTTGGTAAGCAGCACCTCTGTTCCCCGAGGAATGACTTCGCCAACCAAAGCTCCGAGGCGGACGATGTCGTCGCGGATCTCGTCGAGTTCCTGATGAAATGTTTTGCGCTGTTCAGGCATAAAAACTCCTGTCGTAACTTCCGCCTAATTGGCTCATCGGACTTCTGCCGCGAGGTGATCAGGATCTCCGGTGATCAGATAACGAACTCGAGCACCAAGCACAGCAGAGTGATCGGCGATTCGATCAAGTGCTTGGCCTGCCACCATCGTACGGAGCGCAACCACCACAGCGTCGGGACCTTCGTAGGCGAGTAACGCTTCGACGAGGTGACGAGAGGCCAGGGCCACCTCGGGTTCAGATGCAACCTGCTCGGCAAGCCCAAGATCGAGAGTTGACCAGGCCCGTAATGCGTCTCGGTACTGATTTACCGCATGTCCAGCCAACGTCTCGAGGATGTCGAATGCGGTGGGGACTCGCGTAAGCAGTTCGTGTTCCGGCGCCAATTTGGCGATGCGCAGAGCAAGATCGCCGATGCGTTCAAGTTCCGCAGTGACGCGAAGCACTGAAACGATAAGCCGAAGGTCGGACGCGACTGGTGCCTCCCGACGTAGAAGTTCGTAGGACCGCTCCATGAGCGAAACGTTCATGGCGTCGATCCGATCGTCAGTCCGAATCGCTTCTTCGGCAACATTCAGGTTGCCGCTGTTCAGTACCGTTCGCATGCGCTCGAGATTTTCGTCGACAAGGACACCCATCAGTTCCACCTGAAGGGCCAGTTGCTCGAGTTCGGACGTGTACTGCTGGCGCACCTACTCCACCTCAGCCGAATCGACCAGTGACGTAATTCTCGGTGCGTTCATCGGAAGGTGCCGAGAAAATCTTGTCTGTTGAATCGAACTCAACCAGCACGCCGGTGCGTGTATCGCTTTCCGAATTCACCTCGGTGGTGAAGAACGCAGTGCGATCACTGACCCGAGCAGCCTGCTGCATGTTGTGCGTCACGATAAGGATCGTGTAGTCGGACTTGAGTTCCTGCATCAGGTCTTCGATGCGAGCAGTTGCGATCGGATCAAGTGCCGAACAGGGTTCGTCCATCAGGATGACCTCGGGCTCGACCGCGATAGCGCGGGCAATACAAAGGCGCTGCTGCTGACCGCCCGAGAGGCCCATTGCTGATTTCTTCAAACGATCTTTGACTTCGTCCCACAGCGCGGCGCGACGCAGGGCGCGCTCAACGATGTCGTCCAGATTTCCCTTGTTGCCCGACAATCGTGGACCAAACGCGATGTTGTCGTAGATCGACTTCGGGAACGGATTCGGCTTCTGGAAAACCATGCCGATTCGCTTGCGAACTTCGACTGGATCGATACGGGGATCGTAAAGATCAACGCCGTGATAGAGAATCTTTCCATCGACACGAGCAGATTCGATGAGATCGTTCATTCGATCGAAGCAACGAAGCACTGTTGACTTTCCGCAGCCCGACGGGCCGATGAACGCTGTGATTTCGTGCTGTAGAACTTGAAGGTTGACATCGCGCACTGCTCGAAACTCGCCGTAGTAGACGTCGAGTTCACGAACGTCGAACACCACTGATGGCGCTTCCGGCTCGGAGGCCGTCGCTAGGGCAACAACCTCTGGGTTCGGTGCAACAGTTTTTGGAGACATCGAGGAGTCCTCTGCGTCGGAGTCGTGGGTTTCAGTCACGTCTAAAGGCTAGGGCGATTAGGCAGCGTGTCGTCGGGCAACCCTTGACGACACATAGCGGGCGAGAATGGTCATGGCAAAGACGATGGCAACCAGCGTGAGGGCAGCGCCCCAAGCACGAGACTGCGCTGCTTCGAATGGCGTTTGAGCATTTCCAAAAATCTGGACCGAGAGTGCAGTCATCGGACCTTCGAAAATGTTCAGGTTCAAATTCCTGGCAGCGCCAATTGTGAAAACCAGCGGTGCAGTTTCACCGGCGGCACGAGCGATGGCGATCATGACACCTGAGGTGATTCCACCAAATGAAGCTGGAAGCACAACTGTCAGGATCGTGCGCCATTTTCGATTACCTAGGGCATAACTTGCTTGTCGAAGCTCGTCGGGGACGAGGCGCAACATTTCCTCGGTGGTGCGGATGATGATTGGAAGCATCAAGCAACCGAGAGCAAGCGAACCACCGAAACCGTTAAGCCCAAATGTGAGCGTCCACACGGTGTAGACGAACAGACCCATAACAATCGAGGGAACGCCAGTCATGACGTCGGCCATGAATCGGATCAAACGCGCCGTGCGACCCTTGCCTCCGTATTCATGGAGATAGATCGCCCCAAGGATGCCCAGTGGAATCGCCATCACGGCGGCGCCAAGGGTGATGAGCAATGTTCCGACAATTGCCGGGCCCATTCCGCCACCGGCTTTACGAGTGACGGCGGGCAGGTCTTCGGTGAACCATGCGACCGAAAGCTGGTCAATGCCCTTGAAAAGGACATAACCGATGACGAGCGCCAACGGGACTACCGCAACGAGAAGTGCCCCAAGCATCCAAACCGACGCGAGGCGATTTTTGAATCGACGAGATCGGCTCGTTGTCGCGTCAAGAAGCAACTGCTCAACATCGGGAGAGATCAAATCAGTCATCTCATGCACCCTGACTTCGTCGGTCGAACCGGCTCACGATGCCGCGGGCAGAAACATTGACGATGATCGTTACGCCAAACAGCACAACGCCCAATCCAATCAATGCTGCCCTGTGTGTACCTGATGCTTCGCCGAACTGGTTCACAATGACTGCAGCCATTGAGTCACCAGCTTCGAAAAGATGTGTGGTGATTTGTGGTTGAGAGCCGATCACGAGCGCAACCGCAATGGTTTCTCCCATTGCTCGACCGAGTCCGAGCATCACTGAGCCGACAATGCCACCACGACTCCATGGAAGGACTGCAGCACGAATCATTTCCCATCGGGTAGCGCCCATTCCGTAGGCAGCCTCTCGCTGCGCAGACGGAACTGTCGCAATAACTTCGCGGCTGAGCGAAGTGACAATCGGCGTAATCATGATCGCCAGAATGATTCCGGCGGTCATATAACTGCGGCCGCTGTCTCCATTGAAAAACCACCCGAGGACCGGGATGTCTCCGACAACACCGCTCATTGCTTTGTACACAGGCTGGATCGCGGGGGCGAGCACGATGATGCCCCAGAGTCCGTAAACCACCGATGGGATCGCAGCCAAGAGATCCATGGCGTAAACAACTGGTTTACGAAGCCGACGCGGTGCCGCTTCATTCGCGTATAACGCTATTCCCAAGCTGACCGGGACTGCCAACACAAGTGCAATAAGTGATGACAACACTGTGCCGTAAATAAATGCAAGAGCTCCGAACTTGCCGTCAGCAGGAATCCAAGTGCTCGACGTAATGAAGCCAAGCCCTTCCTGTTTGAACGCAGGCCAGGCTTCCTTGGTCGTGGAAAATGCAATCAGTCCAAGGATTACAAGAACGACAAGACCAGCAACAAGCGAGACGAACTTGAACGCCCAATCACCTCGACGTCCTGATGTTGGTTCGAGCAACGACGAAGCGTCGCCCCCACCTGCGGGGGCGACGCTGTCGTCATGAGTAAGCAGAGTCACGTGGACGTTCTAGCCCTGAATCTGGGTGATCTGCGCAAGTGCTCTGTCACGCAGCGCCGCTGGAAGCGGAGCGAAGTCCACGTCCTTGGCCAGATCCTGTCCCTCGGTAAGGAGATACGTCAGCCAACCCTTGATTGCAGCAGTGTTCGCTGAGGGGGTTGTGTAGACGATGACATAGGTCGGTGCGGTGATCGGGTAGGTCTCGGCACCGGCTGCGTTGAGCGGGTTGTAGGTGAGGTCATCTTTGATGGTGGCACCAGCAAGTGCAGCAGTTGTGCCCTCAAGCGTCGGGGCGACGAACTTGCCGTCCTTGTTCTTGATCAAAGCGGTGGTCAGGGCAGTTGCCTTGGCATCAGAAAGATCGACATAGCCGATTGCACCGGCGGTGTCCTTGACGATCTGGGCCACACCAGCATTGCCCTTGCCAGCCTGCGCCTTGGGCCATGCAACGGAGTCACCTGCGGTCACGGTGAAGATTGACGGAGCCGCAGTTGCGAGGTACTTCGAGAAGTTCGAGGTTGTACCCGAACCATCGGAGCGAACCGCAACGGTGATAGCGGTGTTCGGAAGCGTTACACCAGAGTTATCGGCAGCAATGGCTGCGTCGTTCCATGTGGTGATCGTGCCCATGAAAATCTTGGCAAGGGTTTCAGGCGAAAGCTTGAGTTCCTTCACGCCGGAGAGGTTGTATGACACCGTGATCGGGGCCGCAACCGTGGGGAAGTAGAGGAACGGGCCCTTGAAGTTGGCCTTTTCATCGTCCTTCACAAGGCTGTCCGACCCTGCCCAATCGGAGGTACCGGCAGCAAGGTCCTTCTTGCCCTGGCCCGAACCGACAGAGTTGTAGTTCACGGTGACGCCAGAAGCGTCCGACTTAAAAGACGCAATTGCGTCTTCATAAAAGTTCTTCGGGAAGGTTGCACCGGAACCATTCAAGGTTCCGCTGAGGGACTTGTAGTCGTAGTTCGACGACGCTTTTGTGGTGCTCGACGAAGAATCGGAGGAGCTCGAGCCGCAAGCGCCGGCGACAAGACCGACTGCGACAAGAACGGCGAGGAGCCAAACAAGGCCCCGCTTAGATGAACGCAAGGTAATTCTCCCTGTAAGAGATGGTAACGAAGTGCCCGGTCGAGCACCCGGGAGTCACCGTAAGGATCCAACATGGCCGGATTCCGCTCATTAGGTGGACGGCAGATGAACGGGAAGGGAAATTCTTGCGCTTAATGATCTAGCGCAACCGGCTTGCAACCGCGTCGAGGCGCTGGGGCAAGGCTCGATACCAGACCCAGACTCCGCGCTTCTCGCGTTCCACCAATCCAGCCTCGAAAAGGATCTTTAGGTGATGGCTCACGGTGGGCTGTGACTTTCCGATCGGCGTGACCAAATCACATGCGCACACTTCGCCATCGGGGGCAGAACTAATGATGGAAAGGAGTCGGAGACGGACGGGATCGGAAAGTGCGGCGAAGACCGACGCCAGCTCATCGGCATCGCGTTGGCTAAGCGGAATGTCGCGAGCAGTGCCACAGCACACTTTCGTCTCTGACTTCGATTTCGTTGCCTTCACTGTTTTCGGCGCCACGACCCCTCCAAACGAAAAACGATATCGATGAGTATCGATATGCTAAAGATAGTACGTATCGAAGTTCATCGATGTATTGATCGATACACCGATTGATACACCGATTGATACTTGCGCCAAGGCACTTGCTCTTGCGTCGCTACATCATCCATTGAGGAGCCCCCATGTCCCGAGTCCAACTTGCACTCAACGTGTCTGACATCAACGAAGCCATTGCGTTTTACTCGAAGATGTTCAATACCGAGCCCGCCAAGGTTCGTGAGGGCTACGCAAACTTCGCTATCGCTGATCCCCCTCTCAAACTTGTGCTTATTGAGAACACCGTCGCCGAAAGACTCAACCACCTCGGCATCGAAGTCGAATCCACCGACGAGGTCGCCGAAGCAACGAATCGCTTCGATCAAATAGGTCTCACAACCGACGTCGAGGAACAAACCACCTGCTGTTATGCCGTTCAGGACAAGGTGTGGGTTCGCGATCCCGACGATGCCCGCTGGGAGGTTTATACAGTGATCTCCGACTCCGTCGTCTTTGGTTCAGCACCAGTCGATGGTGGCGATGCGTGCTGTGCAACCTCATCACCCGCCGAGCCGGTGAGTCTCGCCACGAAGCCTGGTTGCTGCTGATGTCACCTTTGCTCAGAAAGTGCGCCGCCGAATTTCTCGGCTCCGCCTTCCTCATCGCCACGGTGATCGGTTCAGGCATCATGGCCACAAACCTGACCGACAACATTGCTCTCCAATTGCTCTGCAACACCGTGGCCACTGCAGGCGCACTGGTCGCGCTTATCGCTGCTTTCGGATCAGTGTCCGGCGCACATTTCAATCCGGTCGTAACAATTGCCGACCGCGTCTTTCGCGGCATTCCCACACGAGAGGTGCTGCCGTATATCGCAGCCCAAATCTTCGGGATGATCGTGGGCGTCATGGTTGCGAACCTCATGTTCGGCCTCACCGCCATCGACATCTCAACGAAAACCCGATCTGGCGGCGGACTATGGCTTGGTGAAATCGTCGCCACTCTCGGCCTTCTTCTCGTGATCTTTGGTGTCGTCCGATCGGGAAAGTCGACACTCGCCCCGTTCGTCGTTGCTGGCTACATCACGGCGGCCTACTTCTTTACTTCATCAACGAGCTTCGCCAATCCAGCAATCACTATCGGGCGCAGCCTTTCTGACTCTTTTGCAGGCATTGCGCCAGAGTCCGCACCGGGATTCATTATCGCCCAGTTCGTTGGAATGGCCCTTGCCCTTGTCGCCATCCGCATCGTGTTCCCCGATGTTGACGAGTTTGCCGATGAACTACTCATGAAGCACGAGGAAGACAAATGACAACAACAAACCCCACCGTCCTTTTCGTTTGTGTGCATAACGCCGGCCGATCGCAAATGGCTGCTGGATTTCTCGACCACCTCGCCGGCGATCGCATCGAAGTGCTTTCCGCTGGAAGCGCACCTGCGAACACGCTTAATCCCGCCGTGATCGAGGCCATGAACGAGGTCGGCATCGATCTCGTCGAACGCGGTGCGCACCCAAAGATTCTTGATGCTCAAGTTGTTGAACGATGCGACGTCGTCATCACCATGGGATGCGGCGATAACTGCCCGTTCTTTCCTGGCGTTCGCTACCTCGATTGGGTGCTTGAAGATCCTGCGGGCCAAGGCGTGGAAGCCGTGCGTCCAATTCGCGATGAAATCGACCGACGCGTTCGCGAACTCATCGCTGAACTCACCGACTAAACGCGTGCGACTTAGTCGTCGTGTCCCAGCGAAAGAAATGCTGACAGCACGTCGACATCGTGGTCATAGGTGAGCCGCTCCCCCGCTTTGACCGGACTGACCCACTCAAGAGCATCGACTTCTTCGTTGACCTCGAATGTTCCGGACTGAACATGCATCACCCAGTACCGAACAATCTTGGAACGGTCTTTATGGTCGCGGTAGGTCACTGACGGCAACTCGTCACCGAGTTCACAATCGAAGCCAGTTTCCTCAAGTACTTCTCGATGCGCTGCTTGCTCATCGGTTTCGCCCGACTCAGCCTTTCCCTTCGGGAAGGTCCAGTCGTCATAGCGAGGACGATGCACAATCACGATTTCGGGCTCAGCGAGTTGACCCCGAAAGATCACCCCGCCAGCGGCGCGCACGTCGAATGATTCAGCGCCATCGTCAATCGCTTTGCGGACCGTCATGCAGATTCAGACACGACGTTCGAGTGCAATTGCCTCGAAACGGCGATGTGTGTCGAACTGGTCTGCGCCGAGAACGCGACTCCATGTTGTATCGGGACCCAACGCCCATGCGAGAGAATCGTCTTCAAGGTTAACGTCAAGAATCTCGTGCAAACGGGCCTGCAACAACGGATCTTCCACGGGAACCAGGGCTTCAACACGGCGGTCGAGGTTGCGGGGCATGAGATCAGCGGAACCGATGTAGTACACGGGAGCGCCTGCGGCACCGTGCTTGAAGTAATAGATCCGCGAATGCTCCAGATAACGACCGACAATCGAGCGCACATGGATGTTTTCGGACAATCCCGGGATGCCTGGACGTAAGCAGCAAATGCCGCGCACGATCAGGTCGACTCTGGTGCCCGCTTGCGAGGCCGCATAGAGGGAATCGATAAGCGCCGCATCAACGAGGCTGTTCATTTTGAGAATGATGTGGCCTTCAGCGCCCAGCGCTGCTTCATTCGCAATGAGTTCAGTAATGCCCGGACGAATCGTTGTGGGCGAGATCAACAGTTTTGAGAATTCAGGGTCGCGGGCAAAGCCCGTAAGCAGATTGAACAACTGCGTGAGATCTGAACCCACGGCCGGGTCGGCAGTGAGAAGACCGACGTCCTCGTAAAGGCGCGCAGTCTTCGGGTTGTAATTACCGGTTCCGATATGGCAATACCGGCGGATGCCGTCGTGTTCTTCGCGAACAACAAGCGTGGTCTTGGTATGAATCTTGAGGCCCATAAGGCCGTAGATCACGTGAACGCCCGCTTTTTCTAATTCCTTGGCCCATCCGATGTTCTTCTTTTCGTCGAACCGAGCTTTGAGTTCAACAAGCGCAGCAACCTGCTTGCCGCGCTCGGCAGCACGAACAAGCGACTTGATAATCGAGGTGTCAGATGAGGTGCGATACAGCGTGAGTTTGATTGCAAGAACTGACGGATCAACCGACGCCTGACGAATGAACTCCTCAACCGAGGTTGAAAATGATTCGTAGGGGTGATGCATCAGAACATCGCGATCGCGGATTACCGCAAAGATGTCGACCGGTTCGTCGGGATCGGTGCTCGATAAACGTGGCTGCGTTATGGGCGCCCACGGTTCATCCTTGAGGTCGGGACGATCGAGACTCATTAATCCGAAGAGGCCACCCAAATCGATTGGACCAGAGAACGTGTAAATGTCCGCAGCGTCAAGATCGAGTTCGTCGCGCAGCAGCTCGAGGATCTCCTCCGAAACGTTGGAATCGATCTCGAGACGAACCGCTCGGCCAAAGCGGCGACGGCGAAGTTCAAGTTCGATCGTTTCGAGAAGATCGTCAGCGTCTTCTTCTTCCACCGTGAGGTCGGCATTTCGTGTGACTCGGAAGGCGTAATGCGTGCCTGGCTCCATGCCGGGGAACAGCACATCGAGATGCGACGCGATGACCTGTTCGAGTGGAATGAATCGCTCGCCATCGGGCATCACGACGAATCGCGGAAGCAGATTGGGAACCTTGACTCGCGCAAAGCGATGCTCGCCGGTGACCGGGTCGTTCACGACAACCGCAAGATTGAGAGAAAGATCTGAGATGTAGGGAAAAGGATGTCCGGGGTCGACAGCCAGCGGCGTAAGGACCGGGAAAATGCGCTCTTCAAAAACGGTGTCGAGATAGGAGCGGTCGTCATCGTCGAGTTCTTCGTAACTCGAGAACACAATGCCGACACCAGCGAGCGCAGGAACAAGTTCGTCGAGGAAAACGCGCTCGGCCTTAGCGACAAGGGCCGAGAGCTGCTCATGAATTTCGCGCAGCTGCTGCGCAGCGGTCCGACCATCGGCTGTTTGCTTACCCAGTCCAGCGGCAACCTGATCTTTCAGGCCGGCGACACGAACCTGAAAGAACTCATCGAGGTTCTGCGAAAAGATTGCAACGAATTTGGCCCGCTCAAGAAGGGGGACATCGGGATTCGAGGCAAGAGCGAGAACTCGGGCGTCGAAGTCGAGCCACGAGAGTTCTCGATTAAGGAAACGCTCAGGAGACGCCGCGAGTTGGGCGGGCGTGAGGTGCACCACCGGTCGCGACACGCCGAGCGACATGATCAGTCTTCCGGAATGCCGAGGTCCCAGACGAGCGTCAGGTTCTCGCGCTCGGCATCACGAGCGACGCGTTCTTTGTTGCGACGGAACTGTGGATCGTGCGGGGGGAGAAGGAGCAGACGGGCCATCACACGGTTGCGGAACTCGTCGACCAGACCACGAACCTCAGAATCACCTTGGACGTCCCAGTGCGGAGCCACCGGGCCGAGGTAGATGACTCGGACATGTCCACGAGGCGGCTGATCGGTTTCGACTTCGGGCATCGACATGGTGGCACGGCACTTTCGTCATCTGGAGCCAAGGGCGACCCCGCAAGGTGCGACAGCCTAGCGGCGACCTGCCAAGAGCCCCCAATGACTGTCCCCCTTGGGAAAAGGTTCATTTAGAGGAAACCAGCGGTTCTCCTTACCTCCGCTTTCGCCCCCCATCCGTACCTTCCCCGACATGGATAACCCCACCCCCTGGATGAATGACGGCAACTGCAAGGACCACCCTCCCTCCACCTTCTTCCCGAGCGACGGCGTCGGGGTCGAGGTTGCCAAGCGCATCTGCGCCACCTGCCCAGTAGCGGCACAGTGCCTCGACTACGCCCTCGACAACCGCATCGACCACGGCGTGTGGGGCGGCACCTCCGAGCGCCAACGACGCCGGATGCTGAAGGGCCGCCGAACCCCCAGCCACTTGCTCACCGTCTGATCGATTTCCCCTCGCGCATCCAGCGCAGCCACTGCGTTGCACTGCCAACCACGACCTGCCCCATCTATCTCCACCTCCCGGAGACGGATGGGGCAGGATCGCGTTCGTGATCAATCGTGATTGAGTGCGTCATCAACATCAGCGAAGGCCGCGACCTTGACCTTGTCGAGGAAATCGCGCTCGCTGCCGGCAGCGATCTTCTCGACGTGCACCGCGATGGCGATCACAACCGATCGGTCATCACCGTCGTCGGTCCCACTGCTCCCCCGGCGGTGATCAAGGCGGCCATCGAGCGGCTCGACCTGCGCACCCACACCGGAGTCCATCCGCGGATCGGCGTTGTCGATGTTGTGCCGTTCGTCCCGCTGGCGGGTTCGACCTATGACGATGCGCTCAGTTCTCGCGACGCAATGAGTTCGTGGATTGCCAACGAACTGCAGATTCCTGTCTTTCTCTATGGCCCAGAGCGCACGCTGCCCGACATTCGGCGCGGCGCATTCACCGCTCTTTTGCCAGATCTCGGGCCAAGCGAACCGCACCCAACCGCAGGTGCCGTTGCCGTTGGCGCAAGGGAGCTCATGCTGGCCTGGAATTTGTGGCTCTCGGAGCCTGACCTCGACCTTGCGACATCCATCGCATCGTCGATTCGTGGACCAGGTGTGCGTGCGCTCGGCCTTCAGGTTGGCGACGAGGTCCAGGTATCGATGAACCTCATTGATCCGCTCATCGTTGGTCCTGCCGAGGTCTACGACCGCGTGGCTTCGGTAACAACGATTGCTCGTGCCGAACTTGTGGGTCTTGCACCGCAGTCAGTCTTGGACGCGGTGAATCAGGATCGCTGGGAACAACTCAACCTGTCAGTTGCAACGACGATTGAGTCTCGGTTGCAACGCCGCCCACACGGCGGCGGCTGAACTTAGGCAGTTGCGGTGCGGGCCGGTGCAGCAGCTGCGGCACGGGCCAATGCACGCTGGCGGCGGATACGGCGACGCTCACGCTCGCTCATGCCACCCCAAATGCCGAACTTCTCGCCGTTGGCCAGCGCGTACTCGAGGCAATCGTCACGCACGACACAGCCCTTGCAGACCTCTTTGGCCTCGCGGGTGGACGCACCACGCTCGGGGAAGAAGAGATCAGGGTCGACACCAAGGCAGTTGGCCATGTCCTGCCAGGACTTGTCCTCGCCGTCGAGTTCGACGGCCGGTGTGGGCTGGGCTGAGGTGAGAGAAATCGATTGCGGCATGCTGGGGGTCCTCCTGGACTCGAACAGCTTCCCCCGGAAACGACGGTGCTTCACGGGTGTAATTACAACGGCGTGATTCTGCCCTGTCGGCGCAACAAACGCAAGGGGGAATTGGGTTCGGGGCACAAAAACCCCGGCTCAGCAGGGGAAATCAACCGGCTCGGCGGCCTCGGAGCATTTCCCGTTTGTTGTTTAGGAAGTCCACCAGCACGTAATCGCCCAGGTTCTCTGGGGTCGTGAAGAAGGCCCTTCCGCCGTTTAATTGGCTCATTTTCTCGACGAACTCCGACAGATAAGGGTTCGGATCGAGCATGAACGTATTGATGACGATGTCCTCTTTGGTGCACAGCATCACCTGTCGGAGGGTGGCATCACGGGTTTCAGGCCGGGTCGGATAATCGAAGAAAATCTGACCGTTTGGCATCACATGAGCGGTGGGTTCACCGTCAGTGATCATGATGATCTGCTTAGTGCCCGACTGTTTGGCCAGCAGGCGCCGGGCGATCATGAAGCCCTCGTGCATGTTGGTGCCGTAGTCAAAGTCCCACGAAACCTCGGGCAGTTGCTCGGCCTTCAGTTCCTCGGCCGTGCGACTGAAGCCCACGAGGCCGAGATAGTCCCGCGGGTATTTCGAGCTGATGAGGGCGTGCAACGCCATCGTGACCTTCTTGGCCGGCAGGAAATTGCCCCGCATCGGCATTGAGAGCGAAAGGTCGACCATAAGCACAGTGCTCGATCGCACGAGATGCTCGGTTCGCTCAACTTCGAAATCTTCGGGTGTGAGTTGCACCGGTGTGCCTGCGCCGCTGCGGAAGATCGCGTTACGGACGGTTCGGCCAATGTCGAGATTGAAAGGATCGCCGAACTCGTAGGGCTTGGTGGAGTGATCGCGTTCGTGGCCGACACCAATTCGAGCAATTTCGTGCTGCCCCGCTTTGTCCATATCGAGCTTGTTGAACAACTCGTCGAGCGCGTTCTGACCGAGTTGGCGAATGCCACGCGGCGTGAGTTCGAGCTTTCCTTCTTTGTTCTCAACCAGGCCTGACTCTTCGAGACGACGCGAAAGTTCTGCCATCTGTTCAAGACTGCGGGCCGCGTCGTCACCGAGAAGTTCGCGCGCACGGTCAAGATCGACTTCAGCAAGCGCACCTGGGTTGGCTGCGCCCTTCAGCAAGTTCTCGAGCTGATCGATGTCACCAAGTTGCTGGAGCATCTGATTGGCATCGGCCATGTTGAGTGGTTCGTCGCCAGAAAATTCATAGCGGCGATTCCAGTTGAGGTCGGGGAACGCTTGCGCGAGGTTCTGTCCCAACTGATCCATTTGCCAACGAAGATCCATGTCTTCAAGCAACTGATCTGAAAGCGCTTGCAACTGTGCGCGCTGTTCGGGCGTCATTGAATTCATCATCGCTTGAGCAGCGGCCATGCGTGCGGCCATGATTTCAAGCAATTCATCGAGGTTTTGCGGGTTTTCCGGGAAAAAGTCGCCGAACTTCTCCATGAAGCCATCGAAGTCTGGTTCTTCGCCACGCTGGCGTTGTTCGAGCATGTTGTTGAGCTCAGCAAACATGTCCTTCATGCGAGCCATGTCTTCGGGCGTCATGTTTTCAACTGCACCCGACATTTGATCGACGTACTGCTGCATCAGTTGCTCGCGCAGTTTCTCGACCAGTTCTTCGAACTTTTCGCGTGCTTCTGATGACGTGAAGTCGTGGTTCTGAAGATCGCGCACCATTCCGGCGAGATCTTGGGACATCAAGTCAAGTGACAGGTGTCGTTCGGAAGCAACTTGTTCGGTGAGTTCTTGGCGACGAGCATCGCCGGAGTCGCGCGCTTCTTGTGCGAGTTCATCGATTGCTTCACGTTCAGCTTCGACAACATCGCGGAGGTCCTTTGCGATTTCGTCGTAGATTCCGCCGAGATCGTTACTTTCGAGCGTTTCACGACGTTTGCGTCGGAGCTCGTCCATCATTTCTCGCAAGCCCTTCATGCGCTCGCCGTTGTCGGAGTCGAATCCCTCTTGCATCATGCGACGCAGCGCGGCGTTGATATCGCCGTGATACAGCAGATCGTCGGTGATTTCGCCGAAGATATCGGTGGCGTCGAGGTCGAAGCCGACCTGCGTGCCATCCCATCGCGAGTACTGAACCCGATTGGCTCTGCCCATAGAGGCACCGTACCGGGAATACTGCATCTATGACCGACCCAGCCCTTTGGGGCATCGCCACCACTGCAGCGGGGGCCGAAGGCCTCTCAGATCGAAGCGATTGGTCGACCCTCACCGCCGACGGAACCCTTCCCGATTCCATGATCGGCAGCGGTTTCGGCTTCGAGTTCCGCTCTGACCTGCCCATGCTGGCTGAGGCCGGCATTCCCGCCATGCGCTGGACGATCGACTGGTCGCGGCTCGAGCCTCGCCCGGGCCATTGGGACAGCGACGCTGTCGATCACGTCTCCGAAATCTTGAAGGCAGCTCGAGATGCCGGCATCGATGTGTGGGCCGTTCTGCACGATGGCCCGCTGCCGGGCTGGTTCTCCGAAGACCAACGTGGTTTCGACGATGCCGACGGCCTTCGCCTCACCTGGCCCCGCCATGTCGACCGCGTGGCCGAAACCTTTGGCGATCTCGTGGCGGCGTGGATTCCGGTCCTCGACCCCTACACACGAGCCCTCGAAGGCCACCTCGTTGGCAGCCGACCGCCGTACAAAGCCGAACCCGACAAGTTCCTCGAAGCGCTCCACACGCTGCACCGAGCCTCATTCGAGGCCAATCGCCTTCTGCGCAGCGGCACTTCCCCAGTTGCCGCTTGCATCGATACCTGTCCGGTGGAGCCAGGGGTGATGTCTCGCGAGCCCGACGAACGTGATGCGGCGCGCAAACGCGTTGAGTCTGTTGATCGATTGCGATTTGGTTCGTGGGTCCGCGAGCTCAACGACGGTGTCATTTCCATTCCCGGTTTGGCTGAGCGTGAGATCGATGAGCTTGCCGGCGCCTACGACCTCATTGGATTCACCTATCGCGGCGGTTCGACCTTGTTCGCCGACGGAACGACCAAGCCTTATCCCATCGATGCTCCCGTTGCACCCGATGGTCGAGCGCCATGGACCGAAGGTCTCGGTGTCACCATTCGTCGCCTCGCCGACAACTTCCCCGGCCGAAAGTTCGCGCTGGTTGGCACAGGACTCACCGCCGCAGAGGACGACTGGCGCGCTGAAGTCATCGCCGGCTCAATGCTGGAAACGCAGCGAGCAGCCGAAGATGGCATCGCGGTGACGCACGCGTTTTGGGAGTCAGGTATTGACGGCTGGACACCCGAATGTGGATTCGACGTGCCCGATGGCGTGTTTGACCGCAATCGAGACCCGCGCGTCAGTGCGGAATTGCTGCGCGCCGCACCTCGTTGACGTGCGATGCTCTCGACGTGAGCCCTGATCAGAGCCAAGCCGAACGTTCACCCCAAGACCTCGCGAAGGAAGCGGCTGGTCGCCATGCCGCCAGTTACGTCACCGACGGAATGCGCGTTGGCCTCGGTACTGGTTCGACCGTGCACTGGACCATCGTTGAGCTCGGCGATAGAGCGCTCGACATCGTGTGTACCTCGACGTCAGTGCAGACCCAGGAACTCGCAATCTCGCTCGGCTTGAACGTCATCTCTCCCGATGAGATTGGCGCACTCGACATCGCCATCGATGGCGCCGACGAAGTCGATCCTGCGTTCAACCTCACCAAGGGTGGCGGCGCGGCACACACTCGCGAAAAGATCGTGGCGTCAATGTCGCCGCGATTCATCATCGTTGTCGATGAATCGAAACTCGTTCCTGCACTAGGCCCGTTCGGAACTCCACTTGAAGTGCTCGATTTCGCACCAGGCGTTGTGGCCAGTGCCGTCGAAGCCCTCGGCGCTTCCGCAGTCACCACTCGCGATCGACGCAGCGATAACGGCAACCTCGTGATGGACGCTCAGTTTGGTTCGATTGCCGACCCCGTTGCCCTCGGCGACGCACTTGCGAAGACACCCGGCATCGTCGAACACGGGATCTTCCCCGGCTCGATGGTGGAACGAGTTGTGATCGCCGGCCTTGATGGCGTGCACGAACTCGTCAACGACAAGCGCTAATTCGAAAGCAGTGATCAGCCGCGGCCGCGGTACTGGGCGCGAGCGCCAACTGCGTCTTTGTTGAGGCGCTTGGAAAGATGCAGGCCTTCGAGCACGAACTCGACGGCGCTAGCAACGACCTCGGGCGTGGTGTCGCCACCGGTAAGGGCGGTGATATGCGGTGCGAGCGCTGGGATATCGCCAAGCAATGCGACATAGTCGGCAGAAGAAACGTCTTCACCGGCGTTCACCAAACGATCGCCGTCGAACGAGTCGACAACCTCACGAAGGTTTTCGATTGCGATGTATTCACGGAAGATTCCGAGCACCGCAGCCTTGAGAAGTTGTTCAACAACAAGGCCTTCGCGGCCTTCTTCGATTGTTTCGATTTCTACTTTGCCGATCGTTGATGCAGCGAGCGCATCAAGATCAGAAACACGCGGAACAACGATGGTTTCGCCATGCTGCAGTGCACGACGCATCGCGTTGGCCTGGAGCGTTTCAAGGTTGGCAACGGTGAGACGCACTGACACACCCGAGCGCTGATTGATGTGCGGGCTACGACGTGCCAACTGCGAGAACTCGGCAACGATTTCGGTCATGTACGCAGGAACGCGCACTTCAATACCCGGAACCTCGAGATTGCGAGCCTCTTGCAACGCGATTGTGACTTCGGTTGCGACATCGAGTGGGTAATGCGTGCGGATCTGCGAACCGAAGCGATCCTTCAGTGGCGTGATGAGGCGACCGCGGTTGGTGTAGTCGTCAGGGTTGGCTGACGCGAACAACATGACGTCGAGAGGAAGCCGGAGTTTGAAACCACGGATCTGCACGTCGCGCTCTTCGAGCACGTTCAACAAACCGACCTGAATGCGCTCGGCGAGGTCGGGAAGTTCGTTGATGGCGAAGATGCCACGGTTGGTGCGGGGCACCAGGCCGAAGTGGATGGTCTCTTCATTGGAAAGGTGTCGACCCTCAGCGATTTTGATGGGATCGACCTCGCCAATGAGATCGGCGATCGAGGTATCGGGGGTGGCGAGCTTCTCGCCGTAGCGCTCATCCCGGTGCACCCAGCTAATTGGGGTGGCATCGCCCATTTCGGCCACAAGGTCGCGGGCAGGCTTAGAAACTGGGGCGTAGGGATCATCGTTGATCTCGGAACCGGCCACGATCGGCATCCACTCGTCGAGCAGGTTGGTGAGAGAGCGGATCATGCGGGTCTTGGCCTGCCCACGCTCGCCCAGGAAGATCACGTCGTGACCAGCGAGAATGGCGTTCTCGAGCTGGGGAAGCACGGTGTCCTCGTAGCCCAGAACGCTGTCAAAGAGCGGTTCGCCAGCGACGATTCGCACAATCGCGTTCTGGCGAAGTTCTTCCTTGACCGGGCGGCTGAACCAGCCCGAGGCACGCAGTTCTCCGAGAGTGGTTGGCCGCTCTGACATCGTTTCCTCCCCTGCCGGACCCGATGGCCGGACGATGGACGACTCAACCTATCGCCGCGGCCGCCCCGCCGGGCGAGCCGAGTGACGAATCTGCGCTCGCACAGTTCGCCCCTCGCTGTTGTCGGTGAGTAGCGTGAACTCACTTGATCACGGCTTTGCCCGATCAAGCCCAGTTCTAGTCACAGCCACTTCTTAAGAAAGGTCTGCTAGTGACAGCAACCAAGGAACCGCCAGCGCTGACTCCGGACATTTCGTCCCCGACGATTCGCAAGGCCAACCGACGCAACACATTCCCCATCCTTGACCTCTATAAGTCGTCAGTCGGCAAAAAATGGATCATGGCTCTCACCGGCATCATGCTGATGGGGTTTGTGCTCGTCCACATGATCGGCAACCTGAAGATGTACGTCGGGGCCGAGGACTTCAACGAATACGCAGAGTTCCTGCGGAAGTTGCTCTATCCGATCATCCCAGAGACAGGTGTCCTCTGGATCTTCCGTCTCGGCCTTCTCGCGGCATTCGGACTACACATCCAGTCGGCCTACGCTCTTACACAAATCAACCGCAAAGCCCGACCAGTCAATTACAAGTCACCACGTGACTATGTGGCCGTGAACTGGGCAGCGCGCACGATGCGCTGGAGCGGCATCATCGTTGGCCTGTTCCTGTTATGGCATCTCGCGGATCTGACATGGGGCTGGGCCAACCCAGACTTCGTCTACGGCAATCCTTATGCCAACGTCGCTTCGAGCCTCGAGAGGGCACCTATTGCGGCGCTGTACATCATCGCCAACGTCGCATTGGGCTTTCACCTTTATCACGGCGCCTGGAGCATCTTTCAGAGCCTCGGTTCAATGAGTACCCGCTTCAACCCCCGCCATAACCCGATCCGCCGTGGCTTTGCTGCGGGCTTCGCATTTCTTGTCGCTGGCGTCAACATCACATTCCCCATCGCCGTACTTACCGGCGTGGTCGGCTGAAGGAGCATCAGATGAGCACAATCACTCTCGACTCAAAGATCCCCTCCGGTCCCGTTGAGGAACGTTGGGAGAACCACAAGTTCAACATGAAGCTCGTGAACCCCGCGAACAAGCGGAAGTTCACCGTGCTCGTGGTTGGTACCGGTCTTGCCGGCGCTGCCGCTGCGGCGACTCTCGCCGAACTCGGTTACCACGTGAAGTGCTTCACCTTCCATGACTCACCGCGTCGTGCGCATTCAATTGCTGCGCAGGGCGGCATCAACGCCGCCAAGAACTACAAGAACGACGGCGACAGCGTGAAGCGGTTGTTCTACGACACCGTCAAGGGCGGCGACTTCCGCTCTCGCGAGTCCAACGTGCATCGCTTGGCCGAGGTCAGCGTCAACATCATCGACCAGTGCGTGGCGCAGGGTGTTCCCTTCGCTCGTGAATACGGCGGTCTTCTCGACAACCGTTCGTTTGGTGGCTCGCAGGTCAGCCGTACGTTCTACGCCCGTGGCCAAACCGGCCAGCAGCTTCTGCTCGGCGCCTACCAGGCGCTCATGCAGCAGGTGTCGCTTGGTCGTGTGGAACTCCACACCAAGACCGAGCTGCTCGATGTCGTCACCAAAGACGGTGTCGCTGCAGGCATCGTCACTCGCGATCTCATCACCGGCGACATTCAAAGCTGGGCGGGACACGCCACGCTGCTGTGCACCGGCGGTTACGGCAACGCCTTCTACCTCTCCACCAACGCCATGAACTCCAACGTCACGGCCGCATGGCGAGCACATAAGAAGGGTGCGCTGTTCGCGAACCCGTGTTACACACAAATTCACCCCACGTGCATCCCAGCCAGCGATGAATTCCAGTCGAAGCTCACGCTTATGTCTGAATCGCTTCGTAACGACGGCCGCATCTGGGTTCCGAAGCAGTTCGACGACAACCGTGCTCCGGAAAACATTCCGGAAGACGACCGTGACTACTTCCTCGAGCGTAAGTACCCGTCCTTCGGCAACCTCGCACCACGTGACATCGCGTCACGTAGCGCGAAGCAGGTCGTCGACGAAGGCCGCGGTGTTGGCCCAATCAAGAACGGCGTGTACCTCGACTTTGCCGAATCAATCGGCCGTCTCGGCGAGAACGTTGTGTTCGAGCGATACGGCAACTTGTTCGACATGTACGAGCGCATCACCGACGAGAATCCGATGAAGATGCCGATGCGCATCTACCCGGCCTCTCACTACACAATGGGTGGCCTGTGGGTTGACTACAACCTCATGACCAACATCCCAGGCCTTTACGCACTCGGTGAAGCCAACTTCTCCGATCACGGCGCAAACCGTCTTGGTGCTTCGGCCCTCATGCAGGGTCTGGCCGATGGTTACTTCGTTGCTCCGAACACGATCGGTGATTACCTCGCTGGCTTGCTCGGCAAGACCCCGGTCGGCACCGACGATCCCGCGTTCGCCACCTCAGTGGCAGCCGTACAAGACGACATGCACCGTTGGATCAGCGTTGGTGGCACCAAGTCACCGGAGTACTACCACCGTGAACTCGGAAAGCTCGTCTGGGACTACTGCGGTATGGCCCGAGACAAGAACGGTCTCGAGAAGGCACTCTCCGAGATTCCCGCATTGCGCGAAGAGTTCGAAACGAACGTTCGTGTTCTCGGCGATCCCGATGGCGTCAATCAGTCGCTCGAAAAGGTCGGCCGCGTCGCCGACTTCTTCGATCTCGGCGAGTTGATGTGCCGCGATGCGCTTATGCGTGAGGAGTCCTGTGGTGGTCACTTCCGTGTTGAGCATCAGACCGAAGATGGCGAAGCCAAGCGTGACGACGAGAACTTCTCGTTTGTCGGAGCGTGGGAGTGGGAAGGCAAGGGCTCAACCCCGACCCTCCACAAAGAGCCTCTTGTGTTCGAAACCGTTAAGCCCGTCGTGCGCAGTTACAAGTAACCAGGAGCCAATGTGAATCTCACACTCAAGGTCTGGCGCCAGAGCGGTCCTACCGATTCCGGCCATTTCGAGACCTACGAAGCAACCGACGTGAAAGACGAAATGTCTTTCCTCGAAATGCTCGACCTCGTCAACGAAAACCTCATCGACAGCGGCCACGAGCCGATCACGTTCGACAGTGATTGTCGTGAAGGCATCTGTGGCACTTGTGGCCTCATGATCAACGGTCAGGCCCACGGTCCCCAAAAGGGCACCGCAACCTGTCAGTTGCACATGCGCAAGTTCCACGACGGCGAGACCGTCACCATCGAGCCGTGGCGTGCCGCTGCGTTCCCGATTGTGAAGGACCTCATGGTCGATCGCAGTGCGTTCGACGCCATTATCGAGTCCGGCGGTTTCATCACCTCCGACACCGGTGGCCCTCGCGATGCAAACGAGATCCTCATTCCGAAAGCCGCAGCCGACACCGCCATGGACGCTGCAGCGTGCATCGGCTGTGGTGCGTGTGTAGCGGCTTGCCCGAACGGCGCTGCTCAGTTGTTCACGTCAGCCAAACTGGCGCACCTCAACCTGCTTCCGCAGGGACAGGTCGAACGCTGGAAGCGCACCGAGGACATGGTCGAGACCATGGAAATGTTCTTCGGTTCATGCACGAATTACGGCGAATGCCAAGAGGCGTGCCCGAAGGAAATCCCAATCGACTTCATCGCAATGATGAACCGAGACTTCCTGAAGTCAAAGATCAAGAATCGCAAGCTGCAGGGCCAGCGCTAATCAGTTTCTGATTCGCATACCTGCGGCATTCTCGCCCGGCGCCGAACCACTTCCTTATGGGAGTAGGCGGCGTCGGTCGTCGTTTTGCAGTGCTATTCAGCGAAGTGATCGCCCTTGGCTGAGTGGCGGTGACGGATGAATTCGATAATCACGTCTCCAGTGGTGGGATCCTCGCCGCCCGTGGCACATCGGTCGCCAATTCTGAGATCTGCGTCAGTACCCGTCGGCAGGATTCACGACCGATAACAGCGGTTCATCATTCAGATACAGACGCAGATTGTCGATGAACGTGGCATACATCGCCTGAAATGCGCCCGACCAGTTCCATGACACATGAGGGCTAAGTCGCACACTGGGATGCGAATACATCCAATGCCCGTCAGGAAGAGGTTCGGGTTCAGTGGCATCGATATCGGCACAGGCGACAATGCCACTGTCAAGGGCACGCAAAAGCGCGTCGTCGTCAATGATGGGCCCGCGCGCCACGTTGATGAGTTGCACGCCAGGTTTCATGGCGGCGAAGAGTTCCTCGTTGAACAAGCCGCGTGTCGCGTCGGTGAGAGGCGCGACAAGCACGATGTGGTCGGCATCAGCGACGAGCTCGGTGACCGAACGAACCATGCGAACGCCTTCGATGGGGCTCGGCGCATCGCTATTGCGCATTGCTGTGACGTTCATGCCGAATGGCAGCGCACGCTGGGCTAGAGCAGTTCCGATTCCGCCCAAACCGAGAATGGCAAGATTCGCGTTGTCGAGCGTCGCAAACGATGGCGACGGAATGTTCCAGTGCTTCGGTTGTTCGGTGACAAAGGAACCGGGCATGCGTTTGACGAACGACAACATGCACGCCATGACCCATTCCGAAATAGGAACAGCGCTTAACCCGCGCGAATTGGTGAGGATCAGGTCGTCGCCAATGAGATGCAGCGGGAACTTGTCGATACCAGTGCCGATGAGATGCACCCACTTCACTCCCCGGCTGAGCGCGTCTTCAAGCGTGGCCACATCGGTGGGAGTGGTGATGAGAACGTCGCCGACAACGCCTGCCTCGATTTCGCCGATCATCGGAATGGCGATGACCTCGACCTGAGAGGCGATGTCATCGGGAATGCGGATGGCATCAAGCTGTCCGACGTGGCTGAGAATTCGAAGCACCGTTGATCGCCCTCTCTCGTGACCCGCGACGGCATTGAGATGCGCAGCGTACCGGACGCACCCTCGCGGTAACCGAACAACAGCCTGCACCGACTACCGTCCAAGCGATGCCTGCGTACCTCTCCCCTGCCTGGTTCACCGAGGCCGATGCACTCCTTCGCTCAAGCGAGGCCATGAGCGCACAGTCGAAAGGTGTGCAGCTGGTACTCGAACAACGCGTTGGCAAGGTCGATAGCGCAACCGTCTGGCACGTGCGTTTTGCCGATGGCGTTGTTTCCATGGCCGAAGGTCCGGCCGATTCCGCCGATGTCGTGTTCATCAGCGATGGCGCGACAGCACAAGGGATTCGCGATGGCTCTTTGAGCGCTCAAGCTGCGTTCATTGCCGGCGAACTACGCGTCGAAGGTTCTATCAACGCACTGTTGGAGCACGCCGAAATGTTTGCTGCTCTTGAAGACGTACTCGGCCCGCTGCGCTGAGCACAACGGGCCGAGACCAAAACATTTTAGTTTTCAACGCACCACTAGGTGGTGTCGACGGAATCAGATGAGTCCGAGTTCCTTCACGCCGTCGCGCTCTTCAACGAGTTCGGCAACCGATGCGTCGATACGGCCTCGGGAGAAGTCGTCGATGTCGAGACCCTGCACGATTTCGTACTTGCCATTGGCGCAAGTGACGGGGAACGAAGAAATGATGCCCTCGGCCACGCCGTAGGAACCATCGGACGGAATGGCCATCGAGACCCAATCGCCCTTGGCCGAACCAAGTGCCCAGGTGCGCATGTGATCGATTGCAGCATTGGCAGCCGATGCAGCGCTGGAAAGTCCGCGTGCTTCGATGATCGCCGCACCGCGCTGCTGAACGGTCGGGATGAAATCGTTTTCAAGCCAGGCCTGATCGTTCACGAGTGCTGCAGCGTTCTGGCCCTTGACTTCAGCGTGGAAGAGGTCTGGGTACTGCGTGGCCGAATGGTTGCCCCAGATCGTCATCTTGGTGATGTCCGAAACGGTGGTGCCGGTCTTGGCCGCAACCTGTGCGATGGCACGATTGTGATCGAGACGAGTCATTGCGGTGAAGCGCTCGTTCGGAATGTTGGGCGCGTTGTTCATAGCGATGAGTGCATTGGTGTTGGCCGGGTTACCGACAACAAGGATCTTCACGTCAGAAGCAGCGTTGTCTGACAGTGCCTTGCCCTGCGGCTTGAAGATGCCACCGTTTGCCTCGAGCAGATCCTTGCGCTCCATGCCCTTTGAGCGGGGACGAGCACCAACAAGAAGTGCATAGGAGATGTCGCCGAACGCTTCGCTCGGGTCGTCGGTGCGCACAATGTCCGAAAGCAGCGGGAAGGCGCAGTCTTCGAGTTCCATCGCAACGCCCTTGAGTGCGTCCATGGCCGGAGTGATGTCGAGAAGCTGGAGGATGACCGGCTGGTCTTCTCCGAGCATCTGGCCACTAGCAATACGGAACAGAAGGCTGTAGCCGATCTGGCCGGCAGCACCGGTGACAGCTACGCGAACAGGGGTCTTCACGGGGGGTCCTCCACAGGGACGTCAGGTTGACGAGCCGACACTAGTCAGCCCGCAGAACCCCTGAAAAAGCGAAGGATCAGAGTGTGACCGGATACGGGAATTTGGAGTCCACGCCGCCATCGACCACGAGGGTGCGCCCGGTCACATAGGCCGACATATCGCTGGAGAAAAATAGCGCTGCAGCTGCGATATCGGCAGTCGCGCCCATCTTCTGCAGCGGAGCGTTGCCGGCATTGAGCGCACGCTGTTCATCGTTGAACACCGCTTCCATGCGAGGGCTGAGGATCGTGCCGGGAGCAACTGCGTTGGCACGAATACCGAAGCCACCGAGTTCGATGGCCAGGGTCTGCACCCACGCCATGAGCCCAGCCTTGGCCGCCCCGTATGCGGCATGCATCGGAGCAGCAGTGAACCCGCTCACCGAAGCAATGAACACCATTGTGCCGCCGCCGGACTTTGACATGAGTCGACCAAAGGCCTGTGACAGCAAGAACGCATGACGAAGGCAGATGTCGATTTCCCAATCGAAGGTCTCGTCGGTCATGTCGAGGATGGATTCCCAACGAGCCATACCAACGATGTCGACAAGGCCGTCGATGCGACCGTTAATAGCTTCGGCATCGGCGGCAAGTCTGGCGGCACCTTCACGGGTGGTGACATCGCCCACCCAAGCAACACCGGCGGGACCAATTTCGGCGGCAATCTCTGCGGCACGATCGGCATCAACATCGACACACACCACAGTCTTTGCACCCGCCTGCACGAGCGCGTGCGAGGTCATGCGTCCCATACCAACACCGGCACCGGCCACCACAAAGGTGCGACCGTCGACGCGAAGGCGTGAAAGGAAGTCGGGTACTGGTGTGTTGTCGCCGGTTGTCATCGCACTGTTCCGTTCGTGAGTTGTTCATTGATTGAAGACGTCATGCCATCACCACGCCACCGTTAGGGCGGATCACCTGTCCGGTAACGAACCGTGACGCATCGCTGGCGAGATACAGCATTGCCCAGGACTGGTCTTCGGCAGTGGCGATTGTGCCCAACGGTGATTGCGCAGCGCGGGTCGTGGTGTAGGACTTGCGCTCGGCTTCGTTGACTGAACCATCGGCATTCGTCCAACGACCCTGCACCATTGGCGTGTCGGTAAAACCTGGGGCAATGGCATTGACGCGAATGTCATTGGCGCCAAGTTCCACCGCCGCACAACGAGTGAGGTGCGAAACCGCAGCTTTGGTCATTGCGTAAATCGAGAGTGTCGGGGCGGGCATATCGCCACCGGCTGATGACACATTGATGATTGATCCGCCGTTAGTCATTGCGCGACCTGCAGCAGCAACACCCCAGTACGTGCCCCACAAGTTGACCTTGGTGATGAACTCCACATCCTCGGGGGTTGCATCGACAATGTTCATGTAGCGAATAACGCCAGCAACATTCGCCCAAATGTCGAGACGGCCATGGGTCTTGATCGCAGCGTCGGCAAGGGCGTTGACCTGATCGCGATCGGACACGTCAGTGGCTACGACAGTGGCTTTACCGCCCGCAGCGGCGACCAGCGCGGCGGTTTCTTCAAGACCAGCGATACCAACGTCGGCAATGACCACGTTTGCACCGGCTTGGGTGAACGTGATGGCGGCCTGGCGACCAATACCGCCCGCGGCACCGGTGATGACGGCGGTGCGGCCATGCAATGAGAACTGTTCAATGAGTTCGTTGGAGAGGGCCGGTCGGCCATCGGTGTTCGAGGTCATTGCTCGGTTCCTCTCCTCTGCGTCGTCGACGCCGGGCATACGGCACTTGTTTCGCTATTGCGAAGAACTCTTCGCTATGCTCCAGCCACCGTAGGACACCGGTCACACCCGGTCAATCGACCCGAAGGCGATGTCATGGCCCGTCCCGCCCCGGCTGCCAGCCGAGCGATCCAAATCCTCGACCTCCTCGTCACCCACCCCACCGAGCGGTTCACCCTCACCGAACTCGTGCGGCGCACGGGTATGAGTTTGGGATCGGCCCATGCAACCCTCGCTGTGCTCGAGGGCAGCGGCCACGTGTCACGCAATACGACTACTCGCGCGTACTCACTCGGACCTGCGTTGGTTGTTGCCGGAGTCGTTGCGCTTGAACATCACCCTGCGATTGATGCAGCTCGTCAGGTGATTGAACCATTGGCTGCAGAACTCGGCGTTGAAGTTTTGGTATCAGCGCGCACCGTCGACGAAATCATTTTTGTGGCGCGCTCTGGTCAACACAGCGCGTTTGGTCCTAGCATCCGCGAAGGCGAACGAGTGCCGTTGGTGCCGCCACTCGGCGCAGTGTTTCTTGCGTGGTCAGAGGATCATGAGATCGAACAATGGATGAAACGTTCGCCCGATCATTCTTCGGCTGCGATCGCGCGCTACGACGCTGCGCTTGAGCTCGCTCGCACGCGCGGATTTGCCGTTTCTGCTGGTTCCGACACACAACGACAACTCGGTGAACGTACCTATTCGTTGTCGGACTCCCCCAGCAACGCCGAACTTCGCAATGACGTCACCGAGTTGTTCGCGGTCCTCGCCACCGAGAACTACCCCGTTGTTGACCTGAGCACGAACAGTCGCTTCGACGTTGGAACAATCGCCGCGCCTGTCTTCGGTGCTGACGGCGAAGTGATTGCAGCAATTTCTGCGACTGGATTTCCACCCGGCCTCGATGCCGACACCGTGATCAACGCCGGGACCAAGATCCGAGATGCAGCGGCGATCGCCACAAGGTCTTCCCGCGGTCGGTTTCCAACGAATTAGACCGAAATCTAGGGATTCGTCGCCCTCACCGAGCGGAGACAGTCCGAAAGTCCGTGGCATTCAGTCACCATGATCGGTAGCCTTTTTGCGTGGATCCCTCTACCACCATCGTGTCAACCCCAGGAGTGCGTGGCGGAAAGCCATGCCTCGCGGGCACACGCGTCACGGTTGATGATGTCCTCGGCTACCTCGCATCGGGAATGACGATTGCACAGATTGTCGCCGACTTCCCCGAACTGACGAACGAACTCGTGAATGCTGCGGTTGAGTTTGAGTCAGTGCGCGAGCGTCGCACCCCAAACGCTTCGTGAAGCTGCTGTTCGACCAGAACCTCTCGCGGTTTCTTGTTGAACGCGTTGGTAGCGAATTCAAAGGGAGTCTCCACGTCATCGAACTTGGTCTTGACCAAGCAACTGATCGCGAAATCTGGGACTGGGTAGGTGAGCACGGCTTCACCATCGTCTCCAAAGACTCTGATTTCCGCGATCTCGCCGCATCCTCGGTTCCACCACCGAAGGCGATTTGGCTGCGAGTTGGAAACGCGTCGACAGGAGAAATCGAACGAGTTCTGCATGACAACACAGAACGCATGCTCGATTTCGAAAGCGAGAGCAAAGAGGCACTGCTCGTTATCGATCGGCTCAACCGCCGGCACGAGTGACGGTCAGGCAGTCACCCGGGAGACGAACTCGGCCATTTCGGTGACGCCTTCGACGGCTTCGGGGAATGCCGGGTAGCTCATCGTCCAGATATGCGGCATTTCCGGGTAGATGCTGAGGGTCACGTCAACACCTGCAGCCTTCGCAACTTCGGCGAGTTTGCGTGAATCGTCGAGCAATACCTCGGCATCGCCGACGAGGATCAGCAACGGTGGTGCGCCGTCCCAATCGCCGAACAGCGGTGAAGCGATTGGATTCATCGGGTCGGCGCCACCCAGATAGGCCGGCGCTGCTTCTTCGGCCGAAGTGCGAGAGAACAACTTGTCTGACTCGGCGTTGGTGTCGTAGGTGTCAGCAGTGATCGTGAGATCAACCCACGGCGAACAACAAATAACGCCCGCGGGGAGCACGCCGTCGGCAAGCGCGTGCATGGTCACCGATGCGGCGAGACCGCCACCAGCCGAATCGCCAGCGATCACAATGCGGCCGGTGTCGATTCCTTCGGCAAGAAGTGACTCCCAAACTGTGAAGCAATCGTCGACCGCTTTGGGGAACTTGTGCTCTGGGGCCAGCCGGTACTCAACCAGCAGCACTCGGGCACCGAGCACCGCTGCAAGATGCGAGCCGTAGGAGCGATAGGCCAGCGCGGAGGCGATGCGGAAACCGCCACCGTGGAAATAGAGCAGAATCGGCGCATTGTCGGCCAACTCAACTGGCCGGCATTCGATACCAGCAACACCGCTACGCACGAAGGGCTCGCTGACCGTTCCTTCGGCCAGTGGCATTTGTGCCATGGCCTCGTCGATGCGCGAGCGCTGTTCGGCAATGTCCGCCGGAGGCGGCGGCACGGGTCGAGCTGCCATTGCTTCCTGCAGTGCGTGGAATTCTTTGCTGGCCATGGGCCGAGACTAGAGCGTCGGACTCAACGGACAGGGCGTGTTTGGCAACTTCTTAGACAGCTTTTTGTCCGGTGTTGCCCAGCCAGCTCCGGTAGAGCTCGGCATAACGCCCGCCGAGGGCAACAAGTTCGCCATGAGAGCCATGTTCAACCAACACACCTGCGTCGAACACGAGCACAAGGTCGGCTTGTTCCGCTGTCGACAATCGGTGGGCCACGCTGATGGTGGTTCGGCCTTCGGCGAGCCGATGCAACGCAGTGGTAAGAGCGCGTTCAGTACGCGGATCAACCGCGCTCGTGGCTTCGTCGAGGATGAGTAGACCAGGGTCGGCCATTTGGGCACGAGCCAGCGCAACGAGTTGGCGTTCGCCGACACTCAAACCCTCGCCTCGCTCCCCCACTTCGGTGTCGAGCCCTCTCGGCAGACCAGCGACCCAAGTTTCGAGGCCAAGTTCGGCAATTGATGCACGAACGTCGTCGATCGTTGCCCCAATGCGACCCATGGCAATGTTCTCGCCGAGCGTTGTATCAAACATGAACCCGTCTTGGGGAACCATGCGGATGCGTTCGGTGCGCGACTGACGATTCACGGTGTCGAGCGCAATGCCGCCGACAAGCACCGAACCTTCAACCGGGTCGGCAAGGCGATCCAGCAACTTCACAAACGTGGTCTTGCCCGAACCGGTTTCGCCCACGATTGCTACAGAGGTTCCCGCCAGAATCGTGATGTTGACGTCGCTCAGCACCGGTCCCCCGGTTTGATAGGTGAAGCCCAGATGCTCAACACGTACTTCGAGGGGGCCTTCCGGCAATTGCACGCCAGGTTCGGGTTCCACAAGATCAATTGGAGTGTCGAGAACATCGAGCACTTTCGACCAACCAGCAATTGCGGTTTGGGTTTGATCAAGAATCTCGCCAATCTCGGCAATTGGTCCGAGGATCAACTGCACGAGGAACAAACAGGCCACCAAACTGCCGGCGTTGAGGCCCCAGGATTCACCGAACCAAATTCCAGCCATAGCCACCGAAGCAAGTGCAACGCCACCGAACGCATCGCCAAGCGGGAACATGAACGCGAACCAACGGGCGGCGCTCATTTCGGACTTGAACTGAGCCTGAATCGCATCATCGAGACGAGCCCGTGACCGACGCTGCAGACCGTAGGCCCGAATCGGCGCTGCACCCTGCACCGCTTCGCTCACTTCCGACAGCGTGGTGCCCACGCGGTTACGAACCACCGTGTACGCCTTCAACTGCCGGCGCTGCATGAGGCGGAATAACGGCAACACCGGCAGCGCAGCAACAACCGTGATGACCGCAAGTTGCCAAGCGTAGAAACTCATCACGACGAGTGTTCCGATGATGACAACGGAATCGATGATCCAAGCCACTGCGCCATACTGAAGAAAGCGAGCAATGGTTTCGATGTCGCTGGTGACGCGCGCGGTGAGCTCACCACGACGGGTGGACTCGTGATCGGCCATCGGTAACCGATGAATATGCGAGAACGTCTTCACCCGCAGATTGCTCAACATTTTTTCGGCCGTGGTCACCAGCCGCACATAGGTGATGCGGGACAACAACATGACTGCAATGACAATCACAGCTGCAGCGGCGCATGCCGTGACAGTGAAACTCGCGTTGAATCCGTCGTCGGCCAGCAGTCCCTTGTCGATCACCTGCTGAATAAGCACCGGGATGACCAAGCGGCCGGCCGAACCGATGATGGCGAAGAGCAGCGTCAAGCGGAGGCCGCGGCCAAGTTGGGGGCTTTGGGCAAACCCACGTCGCAGCACCGAAATTGCACGAAGTCGCCGCTCGTTTACCCGGTCTTCCTCAGCCGATGCCGCCAACGCCTCGTGCTCGAGCGCAATGGGGTCGTCGAAGGCCGACGCGTGTTCCATCACTGCAAGTTCGTCGTTGGCTTCTACTGACAATTCGTTGTGATCAGCAGTGTCGTCGTTGCTGAGACCGCGATTTCGCTTTTCGGTCATGACGAATGCCCACCATCGTCAATCAACGGCTCCTCATGATCGATGTCTTCGGCCATTGATTCCTGATCGACGTACGCGTGCACGAGGCGGGCGTAGTCGGAATCATTCGCCAACAACTCTGGATGTGAACCGGTGGCAACAATGCGGCCTTCATCGAGGAACACCACTTCATCAGCCAGTTCGATGGTTGACACTCGGTGAGCAACCACCAACGTGGTTGTTTCCAGCGAGGTGCGCAGATCACGAAGGATCGCGGACTCGATCACCGGATCAACGGCACTGGTGGCATCGTCGAGGATGAGGACACGAGGGCCACGCAACAACGCTCGCGTTAGTGCAAGGCGCTGACGTTGACCGCCCGAAAGCGTGATGCCCCGCTCTCCCACCACGGTGTCCCAGCCGTTAGGCAAACGATGCACAAACGCACTTGCGTGAGCGATTGATGCAGCCCGCTCAAGTTCCGAGTCGTCGATCGGAAAGCCAAGCGTGACGTTTTCGCGCACGGTGTCGGCGAACAGAAAGGTTTCTTGGAAGACAAGTGCAACTTCGGAACGAACCGCTATGGGGTCGAACTCGCGGAGGTCCACTCCATCGAGTGCCACGGTGCCGCCGTCGGGATCGACGAGACGAGGAATCAGTTCGCACAAGGTGGACTTTCCCGAACCAGTCACGCCAACAAGCGCAACGATGGAACCGGCAGCGATGTTGAGGTTCAGCCCATCGAGCACAGGCGGATCGTCGCCGTAGCGAAACGAGACATCAGCGAAAGAGACCGAGAGTGGGCCGTCGGCAACTGCCGGCGGATCGTCGGTCGAAGCGCCTGGCTCGTGCGGCGCAGCAAGAACTTTGTCGAGTCGAGCGCTCACGACCACCGCACGCGGGAGCTCCTGCAAGAAGTATCCGAACACCCGCATCGGGAAGGCAAGCAATCCGAACAACGCTGCGGCTTGCACGATATCGCCAGTGTTGAGGCGGCCAATCGAGACCTGCCACGAACCGATAAGCAGCAACGCAATGATTCCAAGGTTCGGTAACGCTTCGATCATCGGTTCGAACACCGCACGAATGCGACCGAGGCCCACTCGTGATGCTCGTAACTGATCCGCCGCAACTTCGAGTCGATCGACTTCTTCATTCTCACGGCCAAGCGTCTTCACAACAAGAACGCCATCGAAGGACTCGTGCGCGATCCGACTGACCTGACCGACTCGTTCTTGCACCACACCCAATGGCTTTTCTGCCCGGGTGGTGTACATCCGATTGATGATGGCCAGCAGCGGGAACAGCACTACTGCTACCAGCATGAGAAACCAATCAACTGTCGCCAAGCTGATGATGGCGAAAATCACGAGCGTGACGACACCAACACTGAATGGCAGTGGATTGATGACCTCGCTCGAGGCAACGATGTCGGCATCGGCATGAGCGAGCAATTCACCCGTTGGCGTCTCACGGTGATACTTGAGCGGCACCGACAAATAGGTGTGCGCGAGTTTGCGTCGCCAATCTCGCTGGGTTCTATACGTCAGAAGTGCAGCAAAGTAGCGGCGCAAAATGATTGTGGATGCACGAAGCAATCCCACCAACAACAGTGCGAGACCCGAATACCAAACGGCTTTGGCTTCGGGTCGACCCGTTTCAAAGGTTGGAACGATCACATTGTTGGTGATGCGCCCGAGAATGATCGTGGTGCCGACTGCAGCGCCTGCGTAAATCGCAGCGCCAAAAATCGAAATAATGAATGGGACGGGGTGGGCCTTGACGTATCTCGTCAGAAGTCGCGAGCCGCGACGGAAAAGCCCGGGGACACCTGCGGCCATCAGTGGTTACGCGCCAGCAGACAAAGCATCGCCGAGGCCAAGGTTCGCTGCGATTTCGCGCGTGGCCGTCGAACGATTGAGTGTGTAGAAGTGCAGACCCGGCGCACCTTCGTCGAGCAGACGCTGACAAAGCTCACTGGCCAACTCGACACCCAACGCGCGAACTGCGTCGCCATCGTCAGCAATAGCGTCGAATCGAGCAGCGAGGTGTGGCGGGAACGCAGCGCCAGCAAGTTGCGCAAAGCGCACAACCTGAGCAGCGTTGGTAACGGGCATAATGCCGGGAAGCACGGGCTTATCGCAGCCGAACGCAGACAGACCTTCGACAAGACGCAGATACGGTTCGGCTTCGAAGAAGAACTGCGTGATGGCGAAATCGGCGGCGTTTAACTTGTCGGCCAAGCGACGGCGATCAGAATAGAGATCTTCTGAACGCGGATGGCCCTCGGGATGAGCGGCAACACCGATGGCGAAGCCGCCCTTTTCCTTGATGAGTTCCACAAGTTCCATCGCGTACTCGAAATCGCTTTCGGCTACCTCTCCGTTGTCATCGACAATTGGATCACCAGCGAGCGCAAGAATATTCGAGACACCTGCCGCCTTGTATTCATCGAGCAATGAATCGAGTTGCGCACGCGTGTGGCCAACACAGGTGAGATGCGCCATGGCAGTAATGCCGAGATCGCGTTCAATATTGATGACTACGTCGCGAGTGCGTTCACGAGTGGAACCACCGGCGCCATAGGTCACCGACACAAACGAAGGGTTAAGCGGCGCAAGTTCAGCAATGGTTTCTTCAAGCGCACGCGCTGCGTCGTCGGTTTTTGGCGGGAAGAACTCGAACGAACACGTACGGCCCGCGGCAAGAAGATCGGAGATGTAGGTCATGTTCAGCCCCGCTCCACTCGACGTTCAGCAGCCTCAACGGTATTGACCAACAACATGGCGCGAGTCATGGGGCCGACTCCACCGATGCGTGGCGACAACCAACCAGCAACTTCTGCAACTTCATCGGCCACATCAGAGACGAGTTTCTTTCCTTCAAACGAAACACCAGCAGCAACAACCGCCGCGCCAGGCTTCACCATGTCGGGCGTGATGAGCCCTGGCGAACCCGCCGCAGCGATGATGATGTCAGCTTCACGCGTGTACGCGCCGAGGTCGGCGACGCCGGTGTGCACAACCGTGACCGCAGCATTCGCGTTTGGTCGCTTAAGCGTGAGCAGATTGGCGAGCGGCCGGCCGATGGTCAGACCGCGACCAACAATGACAACGTGACGTCCTTCGATCTGCACGCCGTAATGCGCCAGCAATGCTTGGATGCCCGCCGGAGTGCACGGCAGCGGACCATCGACACCCTGCACGAGATGGCCGAGATTGACCGGGTGCAATCCGTCGACATCCTTGGCCGGATCAACCTCGAGCAGCGCACCTTCGAAATCGAGATGCTTCGGGAACGGGTACTGCATGAGGTAGGCATCGACAGCTGGGTCGGCATTGAACCGGGCAATGACGTCGAGAACGTCCTGCTGGGTGGCATCGGAGGGCAAATGGGCATGGTGCGAGGTAATGCCGAGGATCTCGCAATCGCGATGCTTCATGGAGACGTAGTTGGCCGAAGGGCCATCGTCGCCCACCAAAACCGTGCCCAGACCGGGGGTGATGCCCCGTTCGATGAGGGCCTGGACCCGACCGGCCAGATCGGCCTTGATCCCGGCTGCCACGAGTTCACCGTCGAGCACCTGCGCAGTCATAGAGGTGACCCTACCGGGCCTCGCTAGCGTGACGGTTCGTGCAGCGCTCTCTCACCATCGGCCCCCTGACGGTCGACCCGCCCGTCGTGCTCGCGCCGATGGCCGGTGTCACCAATAGCGCCTTCCGTCGCCTGTGCCGCCGCTACGGGGCCGGGCTCTACGTGAGCGAAATGGTGAACGCCCGCGGGCTACTTGAAGGGGGCGAGAAGAGTTGGCAGTTGGCCTCGTTCGCTCCCGACGAATCTCCCCGATCGCTCCAGCTTTATGGCACCGACCCGGCGGTAGTGGCCGAAGCGGTTCGGCGTCTGATCGGCGAAGGCCATGTCGACCACCTCGATTTCAACTTTGGTTGCCCCGCCCCCAAAGTGATGCGCCACGGCGGCGGAGCAGCAGTGCCCACTCGGCCACGACTATTGGCCGCGATCATCTCTGCGGCAGTTGAAGCTGCCGATGCCGCTTCGGATGGAACGGTGCCCGTCACGGTGAAGATGCGCATGGGCCTCGATGACGAACGCCTCACCTATCTCGAAGCCGGGCGCATCGCGGCAGATAGCGGAGCAAAAGCAGTTGCGCTGCATTCACGCACCGCCCAACAGCGTTACTCCGGCCGTGCCCATTGGGATGCGATCACTGCGCTGGTTGAAGCCGTGCCCGATGTTCCCGTTCTTGGCAATGGCGATATTTGGACGGCCAACGACGCGCTCGTGATGATGGAGCAAACGGGCTGTGCCGGTGTTGTGGTTGGACGTGCGTGTCTGGGCCGCCCGTGGTTCTTCGGTCAACTCGCTGATGTCTTTGCAGGATTACCAGCGCGACCTGAACCTCCGCTTGGCGACGTCGCAGTCATTGCGGCCGAACACGCACGTCTCTTGGCGGAATCCGTTGGCGAACGTCGGGCCATGTTGATGATGCGCAAACACCTTGGTTGGTATCTCACTGGCTACGCCGTTGGCTCTGAAGCGCGCCGCAGTCTCACGTTGGTTGCATCGTTTGCTGAACTCGACGATCAACTCGCTGCGCTTGATCATTCACTCACCGTTGATGCGGAGACCGCCTCACGTCCGCGCGGCACCCAAGCCGGCCCACACGCCGTCATCATCCCCGATGGCTGGCTCGACGCCGAAGCCACTGCCCCGCCCGATGCCCTTGCCGATGCATCGGTCAGCGGCGGATGAGACTGTGCCCATGAATCTTGTTCTGGCCTCTGCCTCACCCCGCCGTCAGGAACTCCTGGCTGATCTTGGGTTGGTGTTCGCAGTTCGCCCGGCCGATATCGACGAGTCCGTGCATTCCGGAGAACTCGGCACTGACTACGTTCTTCGTCTCGCCCGTGAAAAAGCCGCCGCCGTTGCCGGGACTGGCGAACTCGTGATCGCGGCCGATACCACTGTCGACCTCAACGGCGAACTACTCGGCAAGCCAGTTGACGAAGACGATGCGCGCGCACTCATGCGCAAACTGTCTGATTCGGTCCATCATGTACATACCGGTGTGTGTGCGTTGGCTATCGATGCCGATGGCACCGTTCGAGACGAATCGACTGTGATCACCACTGCCGTAACGTTTGCACCCGTACCCGACGCCTGGATCGACTGGTACATCGCCACCGGCGAACCCTTCGACAAAGCTGGCGGCTACGGAATGCAGGGTTCGGCTGCGATCTTCGTTCATCGAATCGATGGAAGCCCAACCAATGTCATTGGGCTTCCGCTTGATGCAACGGCATCACTTGTTGCCCGCCTGGGCTACGACCTGTTTTCGTTCTCGGGTTAACGAGGCGCCGGCGCGACTAACTCGACGGCGTTGCCATCGGGGTCACGCAACTGCAGCGACGGCTTGCCGAGCTCCTCGACGACATCGGGAACATCGAGGCCGCTGTTGCGAAGATGCGATGCCCATGCTTCAAGCGTCGGGCCATCGGCAACTGCGAATGCCAGGTGATCGATCGGCGAATGGTCAACATCGGGTTCGCCTGGCGACACAACAATGACGAGGCGAGCCTCACGGTGACGAAGCGCAACAACGTCGCCATGTTCCGACATGACTTCCATGCCGAGCGCAGCGCAGTACCAGGCAACCGACGCGCGCACATCGCGCACACACAGTTGAAGATGACTAAAGCCAAGAACCGGAGATTGCATTTCTCTAGTCTGGCCTCATTGACCCATCAG
>JBIIVE010000052.1:0-14993 GCA_044339605.1 Acidimicrobiales bacterium | reverse complement strand
GCTCACGGAGCTGTCGGCGTACTCGAAGGACGCACAGTGGTCTCGTTCGCGTCGAATGATTATCTCGGACTCACGACACACCCCGTCGTTCAAGCAGCCGCCATCGAGGCAACGAAGCGCTGGGGGTCTGGGTCAGGGGCATCGCGCCTCGTCGTCGGGTCGCGTCCGATTCACCATGAACTCGAAGACGCGATTGCACAATGGCGCGGAGCCGAAGCCGCCGTTCTCTTCCCCACTGGATTCGCTGCCAACCTCGGTTTGCTTGCAACCTTGGGCGGCCCCGGTGTCGTGATGCATTCGGATGAGCTGAATCACGCGTCAATCATCGACGGTTGTCGCATGGCCCGCGCAAATGGCGCGGCCGTGCACCGGTACCGACATCTCGATCTCGACCATCTCGCAACCAACCTTGCTGCGAATGCCGGAGCACGTCAGGTTGTCGTCACCGACACCGTGTTCTCAATGGATGGCGACGTCGCTCCCATCGATAAGCTCGCATCGCTTTGTGCACGACACGATGCCCTCCTTGTTGTCGACGAAGCTCACGCAGTACTTGAACCTCCACCTGAGCCAGTTGTCAACGGGGCACGTGTCGTTCAGGTCGGAACCCTGTCAAAGACTCTTGGGGCGCTTGGCGGATTCGTTGCCGGCCCTCGCCTCCTCGTCGATCTTCTCGTCAACCGAGCCCGCACGTACATCTTCACCACTGCCCCCAGCCCCGCCGATGCGGCCGCAGCACTTGCCGCAATCAAGGTTGTGCAATCGGAAGAAGGTGTCGCTCTTCAACAACGATTGCGTCAACACATTGCGCGCGTCGCTCCTGGGCACCCATCGCCGATCATCCCGGTGATCTTGGGTGATGAAGGTTCGGCGCTGGCGGCATCGCACCGACTTCTTGAACTCGGCCTTCTTGTGCCCGCTATCCGGCCGCCTACCGTTGCAGTGGGGTCAAGCCGACTACGCATTGCACTTTCCGCGGCCCATACTGATGAACAGATTTCTGCACTTGTTGATGCCCTGCGTGTGTTGGAGAGCGACGGTGGACAATGACATTTGATGGATTGCGACCACAGCGACTTGTCGTCGTTGTCGGCACCGGCACCGAGATCGGCAAGACCTACGTGACCGCCCGCTTATTGCGCGATCTTCGTTCCAGAGGCATCGATGTCGCCGCACGAAAGCCCGCTCAGTCATTTGGTCCTGAGGACCAATTCACCGACGCTCACTTTCTTGCCGACGCGTCGGGCGAATCTCCAAACGACGTGTGTCCACGTCACCGCTGGTATCCGATCCCTATGGCACCGCCCATGGCTGCCGATGCACTCGCTCGTCCGCAGTTCTCTGTCGAGGACCTTGCGTCCGAAATCCAGTGGCCACTTCCCGCTCCGACTGTCGCGTTCGTTGAATCTGCCGGAGGAGTTCGTTCACCACTCGCGTCGGACGGCGATTCGATCAGCCTCATCGAAATTCTTCAACCTGACATCGTGTTGCTCGTGGCCGATGCTGGACTCGGGACAATCAATCAGATCATCCTGAGCCTTGAAGCCATCAATAGCGGCGCTCATGTTGCGACACCCATCGTGGTACTCAATCGCTTCGACCCCACCGACGATCTCCATAAGCGCAACCGCGATTGGCTCATTGAGCACCTTGAAGTCGATGTTCTTTCGAGCGTTCAGGCCGTTCTGGCAAAAATCTCACCCCTTTAGGCCCCACTTCTTTCGCAATCCACCACCGAGTGCGTGCCCGATCAGGCGCGCTCACCCGGCCACCGATACGGTCACTCGGTCAAGTGGCGGTCAATTTGAGTGAGGAGGCGAGGCAATGATCAAGGCAACAGAACGTCCAGTCCCCGCTTCGACCGACATCACCCTCACCGAAGCCGCCGAACTACTCGGCGTTCACTACATGACGGCGTACAAGTACGTTCGCACCGGAAAACTGGCCGCCACCAAGGTCGGAGGAGGCTGGCGAATTTCAAGCGACGCGCTCAAGGAATTCCAGTCCGCTCCCACCACGCGCACTTCCGGCGAGCGCGTCGATTGGTCGGCGCGGCTTAGGGATCGCTTGACCGCAGGCGATGAAGCGGGATCTTGGAATGTGATTGAGGCATCGATGGCTTCGGGGCTCGCTCCTAGGTCGGTGTACCTCGACGTGCTCGCACCAGCACTCGCCGCCATTGGAGCCGCATGGGCCATTGGCGAGGTTTCAATCGCCGAGGAACACCGTGCGACCGCCGTAACAAATCGCCTCATCGGACGTTTGGGTCCGCAGTTCAGTCGCCCAGGCCAAACACGCGGCACCATCGTGATTGGCGCAGTAGCCGGTGACCAACACGCAGTCCCGATCGCAATGGCTGCCGACCTCCTTCGCGGACGCGGCTTTACCGTGATCGACCTCGGCGCCAATACGCCGGTCGATACATTCGTCGATGCCGCAAACACCGCAGACCGACTTCTCGCTGTAGGAATCAGTTCAAGTACTGCCGGCGTCGACCACAACGTGATCGCTACTGCAGACGCTCTTCGAGATCAGGTCGGTTGCCCCGTCGTCATCGGCGGACATGGGATCGAAGATGATGCGCGCCGCGCTCATGCCGACGCGATCACGAGTTCAGCCGATGACATGCTCGAAGCGTTCGACCGCATCGCGAACGACGCATCCAAGAACTAACCGTTGATCAGGCAGGCGCCGGCGTCACTGCTGGCCGTCCAGCAAGAACTTCAACGATGTTCTCGCAGCACAGTCGGACCATGTCCCCACGAGCCAGCGTCGATGCCGAACCAAGGTGCGGAGCCAGGACAACATTGTCGAGAGTCAACAGGCCCTCGGTGATCTTTGGCTCGAATTCGTAGACGTCAAGACCAGCGGCAGCGATTTGCCCTTCCCGCAGCACATTCACCAGCTCTGCCTCGTCGATCAATGCGCCTCGACCTGTGTTGACGAGCACTGCAGTCGACTTCATCAGACGAAAAGCACGTGCGTCGAACATGTGTCGGCTCTGATCGTTCAGCGGGGCGTGGAGCGAAATGAAATCACTCCGCCGAAGAAGATCGTCGAGTGACACGAACTCCGCACCAAGCGATGTTTCAATCTCTGGAGAGACCTGATTGCGATTGAAATACACAACATTCATACCGAAGCCCTGGGCTCGACGTGCAACCGCTTGTCCGATCGCACCCATCCCAACAATGCCCAGCGTTTGATGACGCAGTGGTTCGCCGAGCAACTGTGTCGGCGCCCACCCTGTCCACTCCCCCGCCCGAACCAGACGCTCCCCGGCCCCAAGATTTCGAGCGGCAGAGAGCAGCAGCGCCCACGCAAGATCAGCGGTCGCGTCAGTAAGCACGCCCGGCGTCGTAGTGACCTCGATTCCGCGTTGTCGAGCAGCAGCAACATCAATGTTGTCGAATCCGACTGCGTAATTCGAAACAACTCGCAACAAGGGAGCAGCGTCAAGCACCTCTTCGTCGATCCGATCACTCAACATGCACAAAAGAGCGTCAGCTCCTTCGACCCCAGCGACTAGTTCGGCTCGTTGGAGCGGACGATCCTGATCGTTCGCCCGCACTTCGAAGCCCAATTCGACGAGCAGGTCGATTCCGGGAGCGGGCAGTGGGCGGGTCACAAAGACAACAGGAGCCATAGCAAACCGTGGCACAAATATCTCAGTTGCCCGTGGCACTCACCGGCGAGTCGACAAACACGACAGGAGCTTCAAACGCCGCACGACGCGCAACACGGCGAAGCGCCCCCAGAACAGGACGACCAGCAACAAGGATGAAGATCGCAGAGAAAACAGCGCGAGGAATGTCGAATCCGAATGATGTCGTGATGTGGAATCCCCAGAATCGTCGCAGATTTTCAGCGAGCGAATCTCCCGCCACATACGAAACAGTGGTGTCACCGGCGCTCACGAACGGCCAGAACCAAAGATTCATGACAAGCCCATAAGCGAGTGCAGAAATCGCGGCATACGTGGCCAACATCGCGACTTCGATTTTCCCTCGGGCAGGGGGAAGACATCCGGCAAAGAAACCAATCCATGCCGCGCCGAACATTTGAAATGGCAACCAGGGGCCAACGCCACCCGTGATCAACGCGCTCACAAAAAGCGTGAGCGCCCCAAGCACAAATCCAAATCCGCGACCGAAGACGCGTCCTGCTGGAATCAGCAAAAAGAAGACCGGCTCAAATCCAGCGACACCGCCGCCCGGCAATCGAAGTACTGCTCCGCTCGCAGCGAGGACTCCAAGCAAAGCAACCGATTTCGCGTCAAGAGAACCATCGGCCAATTCCGCGAGGATGACTCCGATCAGTAGCGGAATAAGGATGACAAAGATCCAAGGCGCGTCGTTGCTGTGCGAAGAATCAAGCGAAGAACTCGCAGAGGCAAACAACGGCCAACCAAACGCCACGATCCCTAGCGCAAATGCCGCAACCAACAACACCCAAGACGTGAGTCCGAGACGGACTGCATCAACCCGAGATGGTGATGCGACAGTCATGAGTAGGAACTATCGCTTGCAGCAGCAAGCGCCAACTGAACCTCGTTCACAGTCAAAAGAGCAAGTGGAGCGAGAACCTTTGCGACCTGAGGTGCAAATACTGGCGAATGAACGACGACATCGCGGGCGGGGCCATCGGCGACAACTTCACCTTCGGCGAGAACGATGCATCGATCAGCAACAGCGGCGACAACTTCAACATCATGGGTAGCGATGACCACGGCATGCCCGTCGGAAGCGAGCTGAGCGAGAACCTCAACCAACCGTTGTTTTGCTCCGTAGTCGAGTCCCCGAGTTGGCTCATCGAGCAACAGCAATGGTGGTTCCGAGGCCAACACGATTGAGAGCGCAAGACCGAGACGTTGCCCTTCGGATAGATCACGGGGATGAGTCGACGCGTCGACTCCGGGGACAATGCGATCAAGCACAGTTCGAGTGGTTCCGCGCACCAAACCCGCATCGCGGTCCGATGCGTTGCATTCGGCTGCAACCGTGTCGTGGTAGAGCAATACACCGCTGTCTTGCGGAACCAATCCCGCTACCCGAACGACGTCGCGAGCCGAAAGGCAGTGAGGCGTCGCTCCCATAACCTGCACCGCCCCCGAAACTGGCTCTCGTAGTCCCACAAGATGATTGAGCAGCGTCGACTTACCGGCGCCGTTGCGACCCATGAGCGCAACTACCTCTCCTGCTCGGAACTCGAGATCGACTCCACGAAGCGCGATGATGGGACCATAGGAAGCCCGAAGGTCGTTGGTTGTCGCGACGACGTCGCCAAGTGATCGGGCCTTGCGACTGAAGACCGCCGTATCGATCGATGCGAGTTGATCGCGAAGTGGGCCAGCGACTCGCCGTGCATCTCGAACCGAAAGCGGAAGTGGAGACCAACCGGCGAGACGTCCAAGTTCAACTACGGGCGGGGCCACGACTGATCCGCCAAATACTTCAGCCGGTGTTCCGACGACAACTGGGCGTCCGTCACCAGGCACCAGCACGATGCGATCGGCGTACTGCACAACGCGTTCGAGTCGATGCTCGGCGATCAACACTGTGATGCCGAGGTCGTGGACCAACCGCGTTAGAGCGGCAAGAACTTCTTCCGCCGCCGCTGGATCAAGCGCCGAGGTGGGCTCATCGAGAACGAGTACCCGCGGCCCCGCGGTGAGCACCGACCCAATGGCAACCCGTTGCTGCTGACCACCAGAAAGCGAAGCAAGGGGACGATGGCGAAGTTCGTGCAAACCGAGCAAATCGAGAATGTCTTCAACCCGTCGACGCATCACATCGGGCGCAACACCGAGGTTCTCCATCGCATAGGCCAATTCATCTTCAACGAAGTCGGTCACGAAACCGGCAGCCGGATCTTGGCCTACGACGCCAACGACATCGGCGAGATCGCGCGGAGCAACATCCGAAGTTGTTCGGCCATCGATGACAACCGACCCGGCAAGTATTCCGCCCGAAAACCGCGGCACTAATCCGTTGACTGCACGAAGCAACGTCGACTTGCCTGAACCAGTCACACCAACAACAAGGCAAAGTTCGCCTTCGGGGACTTCGAACGAAACATCGACCAACGTGGGGGTGGTTGCGTCGGGATAGGTGATCGTGACGTGCTCAAACCGGATCATGCTGCCACCACCAGCGGTGAAGAAGCTGAGGCAAGCGTCGGAGGATTCGGAGCAAACCATGCAGGTAGCGCTGCGATGAGAAGTCCAATCACAGCAACGAATGGAACCGCAGGAACCTCAAGCGGATTCGTTGAGGGGCTCAGCGCGTCGCCCATTCGTCCAACAAGAACGAATGATCCGAATGCGGCAAGCCCAACAAGCGACACCAACCACTCGGGCCCAATCCATGGGTCTGGCCGATAACGGGTTCTCATGGTCGATTTACCGCCCGCGACGAGCGCTCCGATCAGCGCCGCTGCACCTACACCAAGTGCCGGGATGCGAAACAGTGCCGGCGCGCTTGGATCGAGAAGCCCGTAAGAGCCAACGGCAATCGCTACCAGCCCGAGCAACACGAGTCCGACGGAACGACGACGGACCGAAACTGAACTCGAACCGCGTCTTCCGTACCCGCGACTGTCCATCGATGCGGCAAGCGCAACGGCACGATCGAGTGCACCTTCAAGTACAGGTAACGCTGACGCGCTCCAAGCACGAACTCCCCGATCAGATCGACCACGAAGTCGACGGGCTTCGCGAACCTGGCGCGATGCGACAATTGCCTGAGGCGCAAATGTGAATGCGATCGTGACAGCAACGCCAGCTTCGTAGAGGACCGTCGGAAGCGCGCGGAGCATCCGATACGGACTGCACAATGATGTCGCTGCACCGAAGCAGGCCAGCACCGCAGCGAGCCGAAGGCCTTGATAGAACGCGGCCATCAAAGATTCAAGGGTGACGGGGCCACCGACGCTCACTCCCGCAGCCCAATCCGGAAGGGTTACCTCAGGGATTGTGAACAGTGTGGTGCCCGGAACGCGAACACCAAAGAAGATCTGAAAAACGATGCGTACGGCGATCACGATCATTCCGAGGCGCAAAAAACTGGCAAATGATCGGGACCATGGGACATCAGCACGCCGAGAAACAACCACCCAACCGGAGACAGCGATGATGAGACAGAGGAGAGCTGGGTTCGTTGTGCGTAACGCACACGCCGCTAACGCAACCGCCCACAGCCACCATGCACCTGGATGAAGAAGTCGGGGCGCCGTCATCGCGACCTGCGCGTCTGAACCCATGCTCCGCCCGCCATTGCACCGATGAGAACGAAAACCACTGCGATCCCCACCCATCGACCGGCATTGGAGTCAGTTGAGTTCGATGACGCGAGTGCGACCTCACCAACAACGACAGCCTCGTCAGCACTCGTCACCGTCAACGACCCTGTCTCTGCTGCTCCAACTTGCTGCTCGAGGTTTGCATCGCCAGAACCCTGTGGAACCGGCGCCGAAGATCCCCCAACGTTTGTGCTCGACGGATTGCTGCTCTGCGAACTTGGCGCAGAAGTAGACGGGAGTTCGGGAAGCGGGGCAAGTGCAGGGGCAAGCGCCGGGAACAGCGAACGAGATGGTCCTATGCGAGGTGACGGGTCTTGACCGCAACCGCATCCGCCTGAGACGAATCTCCACCCCTCTATCGCTCCGTCAGTAAGCCGCTTCGAAAATGGGTTGTTGCTTCCGTAGGTCCAGTTGCCACCGCCATCGAAAAAATACGCCCAGTAGCCGTAGCCGCCAGAGTTTCGATCGCCGCAACCCGTGGCCGGCAAGCCATCGATTGCACACAACAAGCCGCTCGATCCATAACGTGGCGAACCGATTCCGAGTTCGTTCCCCCGTCGCGCCAAGAGTTGAGAACCCGTGGTGCCAGCGGGCACGACAAGGCATGTCGCCGAGGAGCCTCCTCCGAGATCAGAAGAGTCAACAACAAGCACGACCCGAATTTCTCCGTCGCTTATCGGACCAGAACAGGTTGCAGCGCTTGCGGTATCAGCAAGACCCACCAGCACGCTCACAGAAACGACGACACTCAAAAGCACAACAGCCATCGCGCGGAGCGTGCGCGTCCGATGCAAACTCTTGAATGCAATCGATGGAAGCTGGTGGTTCACGGTGCGGGGCCACTCGTTGTTTGTTGGTGCCGGGTGTGGTGGTGCCGGAATGGGTGCGAGACCCGACCGGACCACGGACCAAGGCCGCCGACCGAACCGAGCCCCACCTCCCGTAATCCGACGACGGTTTCATGATGGAGCAATTCCCCCCGAGCAGGCAGTCCGGCTCGTGGCCGCCCGAAGAATCTCTCCGGAGGCCACCTACGGTTGCGGGTCAGCGCCGGAATCGGACCGGCTTCCCCTACTGCGGTGGGTCAAGTTGTGCCCCCACCCCAGCACACAGGTGGCCCCCCGTCAATCACCATCAGGCGAACTCCCCCGACCGGCGGTTTCGCGACCTCCGCCCCTATCCTCAACCCATGACTACCGAACCGACGTTGCCCCCCGGGCTGACAACCGTCGCCGAAGCACTCGGTTCCGCGTTGGGCAACGTTCGCCGTCGCCTAGGCAGCGAACTGCGCACCCTGATCGCCGGAGACAACCCTCCTGTCCGCGATCTCACCAAGCCCATCGAGGGCGATCCTGGCCTGTTTGGTCCCGACAGCGTCACCTGGCGAGTCCATTCCGACGGATCAATGCTCATTGCTGGCGTTCGGGCATTGCTCTTGCAGACAATGCACCCGCTCGCAATGGCCGGCGTTGCCGACCACTCTGACTACAAACGCCATCCACTCGATCGCCTGGCCAACACCAGTCAGTTCGTTGCAGCCACCACCTTCGGAACAACCGAACAAGCAGAGGCTGCGTTTGCACTGGTCACGCGTGTGCATCAACGAGTTGTTGGCACTGCGCCCGACGGTCGCGAGTACTCGGCAAATGATCCTCACTTGCTTTCTTGGGTTCACCATGCCGAAGTCGATTCCTTCTTGCGCACCTACCAGCGCTACGGAGCAAAAAAGTTGAGTTCATTTGAAGCCGATCGCTACGTCGATGAGATGGCCGTCATTAACGACCATCTCGGCGGCGAGTACGCAGCACATTCGGTGGCCGAACTCGACGAGTGGATGCGCGCAATTCGTCCCGAACTCCGAGCCGACCAGCAAGCACGAGATGCAGCCCGCTGGCTCATGCTTGCCCCTCTTCCCCTTGCGGCCCGCCCCGCCTATGGCGTGATCGCTCCAGCAGCAGTCGGCTTGCTCCCGACCTGGATGCGCGAAGAACTGAAGCTTCCGCTTGTCCCGGCGCTCGATCCTCTCGTCGTCCAACCCGCTGCACGCGCGCTCATTCGGACCCTCACGTGGGCAATCGAAGGCGCGTTCGAGGCCGACGCCGCCTGATCAGAATCAGTTTGTAGGCGTGTGTTTGATTAGACGCCGTAACCGCCATCGATGTCGAGCATCTGACCAGTAATAAAGTCGGCTCGATCTGAAGCGAGAAAACACACAGCTTCGGCAATGTCGACGGCGTCACCGAACTTGCGAAGCGGAATGTTGCGCATCGTGACTTCGAGAGCAGCGTCATCAAGATCGCCCGAAGCCATCAGCCGAGCGGCCATTCCGTCGGTAAGCATGCCTGGCCCCACGCAGTTGGCTCGAACTCCAAAGCGACCTTCTTCAGCGGCAAGAGCGCGCACAACAGCTTCAACTGCGCCTTTTGTACCTGAAGACAATCCGTCTCGAACCGGATAGCGACGCGTTGCTGCCGTCGTTACCGCCACGATGCTGCCGCCAACTTTGCGAAGATGCTCAAGAGCAGGTTGAACGATATTGAAGAACGCAACCGCTTCACCTTCAATTTGCGCCCGGTACGCCGAAGGTTCGACTCGACTCAGGTGCACTTGAGTGACGTGTGGCCCGGCAGCATGAACCAGCGTGTGGATTCCGCCGAACTCTGCGACTGCAGCAGACACCACTGACGCAGCGATGGACTCGTCGACCAAATCAGCAGGTATCGCCACGACTCGAACCTCGAGTTCGGAGAGTTCGGAGATAATCGCATCGGCGGCGTCGCGGTTCGACCGGTAGGTGAAGAGCACATCGCTGCCGCGCTCGGCCAACATGCGCACGATCGCCGCGCCAATGCCGCCGCTTCCACCTGTCACCACCGCCGCACCAGTACGGCCTGCGAAATCGTTCACGAGTGCTCCCCAGTTGAGACGTGCGGCAACACCGTACCTGTCAACACCCCTCGCTCAACGCGTCGCCCATCTCTATGCGACAAACTCACGGCATGAACCAATCTGAGGACGAGCCCCTCCGACTTTGTTTTGTCTGTCTTGGAAACATCTGCCGCTCTCCCACTGCCGAAGGCGTCATGCGTTCGCTCGTCGAAAACGCTGGATTGTCCTCATTCATTGAGGTTCACAGCGCTGGCACTGCCGGCTGGCACCGCGGTGAACTACCCGACGATCGAGCACGCGCTGAAGCCCGTCGCCGAGGAATCGAACTGACATCAAAAGCCAGCACGTTTCACCCCGGCGATGCGTCGTTTTACGACCTTGTTCTGGCCATGGACCACGCGAATGAACGCGATCTACGCGATCGCACTGAACCTGCACTTCATGACCGAATTGTCCGCCTCCGCGAGTTTGACCCCGCCCTCACACCAACTGACCCGTGGGACGGCGACGTCCCCGACCCTTGGTCGGGTGGCGAGGATGGATTCATCGAGGTGTACGACCTCATCGAAGCAGCATGCCGTGGTCTTCTGGTTCACATTCAAGAGAATCAACTCCCTTAAGTTGTCGCCCCCAACCCATAGGGCCTCAGCCGTAGTATCGACCGCGTGACGGCATCAGCCACAGAGACCGCGAACTGTTCCTCGCTCGATGTCTCCGAAGACGACCAACAGCCACCGATCGACCGCCGTCTGGTCATCATCGTTGTTGCACTGATCGCCATCATCCTTGGATGGCTGCTGTATCGACTCCTGACATCTGAGTGGTTGCCAATCGGCGACTACCGAACGCTTCAACTGCGCGTCGCCGATGTCGGCGGGTCGGAGACGCCCATCATTGGCGTCTACTCCAGGTATCAGTGGAACCATCCGGGCCCGTTACTTTTCTATGTCCTCGCGCTCCCCTACCGATTAAGTGGCTCGTCGCCTATCGGGCTTCTCATTGGCGCACTGCTCGTCAATCTTGGAGTCATCGCTTCAACACTTTGGATCGCAGCACGAGCTGGCAGGCGAACCTTCGTACTCGTCGGCTTCTTTCTCGCTCTGCTCTGCTTCGGAATGAACCCCGCCGGTCTTGCCGATCCATGGAACCCGGAGTTCGTCATCCTCGCTGTGTTTGCGACAGCCGTCGCTTGCTGGCGCACCCTCTTCGGCGATCGAGTCGCTGCAATAGCGCTCGTTCTGCTCGCCTCGTTTGCTGTGCAATGTCACGTCGGCAGCGCACTGCCCGTCGCCTTACTCGTTGGCATCGCCGCACTCGCACTTGTCGTCCGATCAGTCCGCGGAACCAGCCGCTCTCACGACCGTCGAACAGCACTCATCGCTGCTGTTGTTGTCTTCGTGTGTTGGATTCCACCGATCATTGAGCAGTTCACGCAGTCGCCGGGCAATCTCCGACTCATCTATGGTTTCCTTCGCAATCCGCCGCTCGAAACAACTGGGCTTGCTACCGGCATTCAAATCATGTTTCGGTTCCTCTCCATCCCCGGCAACTGGGTTCGGGGCGTGGAACCGTCACTCATCAACTCTGCGATCGATACATCCGGTTGGGCTATTCCCTGGGCGCTGATCGCATTATGTGTTGCGAGCTGGTGGGCGTGGCGAAAGCGCTGGCAAAATGAACTTACGCTGTGCGGCATTGCCGGTGCCCTAATTATTGTGGGAGCGATTGCGGCTTCGCGCATTGTGGGTGCACCGTCGCCGTACCTCCTGCGCTGGATGTGGGCGATCGCAGCGTTCGCATGGCTCGCAATTGCTGCAGTCACGTTGCGACAGATTGCACTCACCGCATTCGGACGCCGCCACGCAACCAATCTGGTCGTTGTCGCAACAATTTTTGTATTGGTGGCAATGCTCATTCGCGGCGTCAACCTCACACCACTTCGACTCTCAGAGAGTTGGACTCGGGCAATCGCAGCATTAACGCCGCCAACCCTCGCAGCTCTCGAAGGATTGCCTGGTCCCATCTTTCTTGTAGACGGCTACGGCTTGGATGGATCAGCAGGACTCGACGTCCTAGCCAAAGCCGAAGAAGCTGGCATCGACGTGCGCCGTGACCCCAGTTGGGCGTACATCTACGGAGACAAGCGAACGATCGAACGTTCACAGGCCGCATCAGAACTGCTCTTCCTCACTGATTCAGCACGCCTCGAGGCACAAGCCGATCCCAACCTTCGAGAAATCATCAGTTACGACCCGCTGACACCAGATCAGCGCACCGAATTCAACGCACTTGTCGCAAAATACGCTGCGTTCGATTCTCAACCAGGCATGTCGACTCTCGACCGAGTTCGCGCCCAAGAGCAGCTCCTCCAAAAGTGGGCACAAGCCGAACTCGCAGCGAAATCCCCAAGCGCAGATTTCAAGCGATACCTGAAATTGCTCCTCGACGGTCCGGTCGTTTCTGTGTTCGTCTCGAACGGACCGCCTCGCTAATTCAGGGCCCTCCTGACACCAAAGCCTTCATCAACAGCGGAACTAGCATCGCCCTGTCGTGACCGCCGCTCCTGCCCCCGCTCCTGCATCTGGCCAAACCGCCAAGATCCGACCCCGAGCACGACTCGCGGTTCTTGTCGGGCGCACCGTTGCTTGGGCATCGCAAGTAGTGCGCTTCGGAACCGGATCAGTCATTGGTGGCCGGGCGTCACTGCTCGTTGACCGAAACCTTCTTGCGGAACTCACTGGCTCACGCGATGTCGCAATCGTCAGCGCTACCAACGGAAAAACTACGACCACCAAACTTCTTTCAGCTGCGCTCAGTTCTGGCCAACCCGTGGTCTCAAATTGGCTCGGCGCAAACATGACTCCTGGCATCGTCGCCGCTCTCGCTTCAGCGAACTCGACAGATACGGCAGTTCTCGAAGTTGACGAGCGTTGGGTCGATTCGGTCCTTCGCGCCACAAACGCCAGCACCGTGCTGCTACTGAATCTAAGTCGCGATCAACTTGACCGGACACAGGAAGTTCGCAAACTCGCCGAACAATGGCGCGACGCGCTTACTGCCACTCCGCCACGCACCGTCATCGCAAATGCCGATGATCCCCTCGTGACATGGGCCGCGCTTGCCGCACCAAATGTCACATGGATCGCCACCGGACAGGAATGGACCGCCGATGCTGCGGGATGTCCTGCGTGTTCCGGCCGGATCGACTTCGTCGACACCGAGTGGGCCTGCACCTCGTGTGACCTCAAACGTCCCCACGTCGATGTGTTCGTTGAAGACAACACTATTTCCATCGCCGGCCGCAGTTTTCGTTCGCCATTGGCACTTCCCGGCCGAGTGAACCGCGTGAACGCTGCATTCGCGCTTGCAGCATCAGCAGCAATGGGCGCTGACCTCGATGCGGCATTCGACGCACTCGATGACATCACTGAAGTTGCGGGCCGCTACCGCGTTGCCGATTTCAAAGGCACAAACATTCGCCTTCTCTTGGCCAAAAACCCCGCCGGCTGGCATGAAGCACTCGAACTTCTCGAGGGACCATCAACACCCCTGATTATCGCCATTAACGCTCGAATCGCCGATGGCCACGATCCTTCTTGGCTTTGGGATGTCGCCTATGAACGCGTGGGCAATCGACTTGTGATCGCCATCGGCGAACGACGTCACGACCTTGCCGTACGTTTCCGCTATGGAAACATCACTCACCATGTGGCCGACAGTCTCGAAGATGCCCTCGAACTTGTTCGCCAGTCACCCGACTTCGACCCAACCGTTCCCGTTGACGTCGCGTCGAATTACACAGCATTCCAAGATCACCTCGAAAAAGTTGGCGGCGTACTGTGACAAGTACTCCTGACCTCAACCGAACTGACTCTGCGGTTCGAATCGTTTCGCTCTATCCAGACCTTCTCGGCACCTACGGCGACGGGGGCAACGCACTCGTTCTTTCCCGTCGTCTCGAATGGCGAGGGATCGCTGTAGAGCACATCACCGTCGACGCCGGAGCATCCGTTCCTGATTCCGCCGACCTCTATCTCGTTGGCGGCGGAGAAGACGGCCCGCAGGTGCAGGCCACTCGCGAACTTGAGCGCAGCCAAGGGCTTCATCGAGCTGTCGACAAGGGAGCAGTTGTCCTCGCCATTTGCGCTGGCATGCAGATCCTTGGTCATCGATTTCCCGACGCAACCGGAACCAGCCGCAGTGGGCTCGGTTTGCTTGACTGTGAAACCGTCAGAGTCAACCGCCCTCGCGCCGTCGGTGAACTCCTCACCACCAACGCCCGCCTCACAACGGCCCACGGGCTTGTCGAACTCGGCCCACTCACCGGGTTCGAAAACCATGCTGGTCGGACCATTCCCGGGCCCAACGCCGTGTCGCTCGCGTCTGTCGAAGTTGGCGAGGGCAACGGAGACGGCTCTGAAGGTGTGGTGACCGGAACCGTGGTTGGCACCTACCTACACGGACCAGCGCTCGCACGTAATCCCCGCCTCGCCGACGCTCTGCTCGAATGGATTGTCGGGCCGGCAGCTATGACACCGCTCGATGACAGCGACGTCAACGCGCTTCGAGCCGAACGAATTCACGCAGCACGAGAGCACGAACTCGCTCCGCGCCGCTCATGGCGCGACATCCTGAGGCGATCATGACAACAGAACTCACCCGCCCCCAGCGGTCTTTGCGATCAGTGGCCCAGTCAGTACTTCTCTCGATGTCACTTCTACTTCTCGTTCTCGCAGATGTCCTCGCCTTCAACCAGTTCGCGACACAATCGGCGACCGACGCGATTTTCCAAATCGTTGTGTTCG
>JBIIVE010000051.1:0-15838 GCA_044339605.1 Acidimicrobiales bacterium | reverse complement strand
GGCGGTTCGGGTCACGTTCAATGGCGACATCTCTGCCGAGAATTGCCGTCGCTCGCTCTGCCATGTTGTAGGCGGGCCAGTTTTGGCTGTCGGGTGCTTGAGCGAAGGGGATGCCGAGGAATGGTGCAGAGCTCGGAGTGGAGCGGCCTTTGAGGCTGCCGTCGGCAATCGAGACGGTCGTCATGGCGAAAGGCAACCACATTCGATGGTTCGGTGCCTCGGTTTGGCATCTAATGTGGCCCCATACGTCGGCCGGGGGGTTGCGCGATGACGATTGAAGCAAATGACGCCGCAACTCGTGGTTCGGCGGCTGTACCTGAAGGTATTGAGCTTTCGAAGGGCGGCGCCGATGTGTGGTCGCCTTCGATTACGCCACCGATTGGCGTCGAACTCACCGATGAGCAGAAGTTGGCATGTTCGTTTCGAATCCTTGCCCGTGAAGGGTTCAGCGAAAACATTGCTGGTCACATCACGTGGGCGAACGCTGAAAACTCTTCGTTGATGGTGAATCCGTGGGGTTTGTGGTGGGACGAAATTTCTGCTGCCGATATCTGTCGTGTTGATCCCGATGGTCGCGTAATTGGCGGGAAATGGGATGTCACTCCAGCGGTGCAGATTCATACCGAACTGCACCGTCGCCGACCAGAGGCGCGTGTTGTCGTGCACAACCACCCGTATTACGTGGTGCTCCTCGCTGCGCTCGGACTCGTCCCTGAATTCCTGCACCAGCAGTCGTCAATGTTCGACGGCGAACTTGGGTTTGTCAGCGAGTACTCCGGTGAAATCGATTCACCCGAACTCGGCGCTGACCTTGCTGAGCGCATCGGTGATGCGTCTGTTGTCATCCTCGCGAACCATGGTGCAATCGTCACTGCGCCGACAATCGAAGAAGCGACCTACAAATCGGCCACACTCGATCGTCAGTGCAAGTTGATGTACGACGTTCTCGTTGCTGATCGGCCCGCAACGACTGTCCCGCCGATGGTGCGTCCTGCCATGAAGGCGTCGCTTCTTGAACGTGGCACCGAGGTCTACTGGGCCGGAGCGGTCCGCCGTCTTATCCGTGAAGAACCCGACGTTCTGGAGTGAACCATGTCAATCAGTCTTGATGATCTCGCGTCCAATATGAATTTCACCACTGGTGGAAAGTCAAAAGCCGGCGGCGTCACGTTCCTTCCCGAACCCGAACGTCGAAAGCGTGACTACACAATCATTTCTGCTGACGACCACATTGTGGAACCGCCGCATACCTTCGAAGGTCGTCTACCTGTGAAGTTGGCCGATCGTGCTCCAAAGGTCATCGAGAAAGATGATGGCTCGGAAACGTGGGTCTACGACGGGATGGAAATTCCTAACGTTGGGTTCAATGCCGTTGTTGGTCGTCCGGTTTCTGAGTACTCATTCGAACCGGCTCGCTTCGATGAGATGCGACGCGGAGCATGGGACATCAACGCTCGAATCGCGGACATGGATCTCAACGGCATTTATGCATCGGTGAATTTTCCTTCGTTTCTTCCGGGGTTCTGTGGTCAGCGACTACAAACAACGACGAACGACGTCGACCTTGCGCTGGCAACGACTCGAGCCTGGAACGATTGGCACATCGAGGAATGGGCGGGGACACATCCCGGGCGCATCATCCCTTGCCAAATCCCGTGGCTTCTTGACCCTGTGCTTGGTGCCGAGGAAATTCGCCGCAACGCAGAACGTGGTTTCAAAGCGGTGTCGTTCACTGAAGCTCCGCACATGTTGGGTTTCCCGTCGCTTCACACCGGTTACTGGGATCCAATGATGCAGGCCTGTGCCGAAACCGGAACCGTTGTGAACCTGCACATTGGTTCCTCGGGCACCTCACCTGCCACAGCCCCAGATGCACCGCCCGACACCGTGGGCGTGTTGTTCTTTGGCTACGCGATGTTTGCCGCGGTCGACTGGTTGTATTCGATGCTTCCCGTTCGATTCCCAGATCTGAAACTGTGCATGTCTGAAGGCGGCATTGGTTGGGTGGCCGGCCTCATGGATCGCCTCGACCACATGCTGAGCTATCACGACATGTACGGAACGTGGACGGGCACTGATCTGACACCTGCCGAAGTTCTCAAGCGGAACTTCTGGTTCTGTGCGGTCGAGGATCCTTCGGCGTTTGTGCAGCGAGAACGCATCGGGATCGAGAACATTCTCATCGAGAGCGATTACCCCCATTGCGATTCAACCTGGCCCAACACGCAGACCGTGACCAAGCATGAAATCGGAAATCTTCCGGCCGAAGACATCGCTCGGATCACGTGGCAGAACGCGTCAGAGCTTTACAAGTTCTCGGTTCCCCAGTCGGTTATTGACGATCCCGAGTCGTACTGAGGGCTGAAGACGCCATCGGTTGGGTGGCCCTACGATCCCACTATGGCGATTCAGGGAAACCGCATTTACCACTGCAACTCGAATTGTTCTGATCTTGACGTTGCGGTTGCGTTTTATGAGGCCCTTGGTCTGCGCCGGGTACTGCGAACGGTGCCAAGCAAGAACCAATCGGGTTCGGCGTTCGGTCTCGACGAGGTGGCCTGGGACGCGTGGATCATGCATTCCGATGATGGCCTCGATGGTTTGTCTCTCGATCTGCTCGAGTGGAAAACGCCGCTACCGACCGGAACAGCACCTGGCCTCGATGGTGAGCCCGGGTACAACCGGTTGATGATCTCGACACCGGATATCGACGCAACGATTGAACGAGCCGTAGCCGCTGGTGGGACTCTTGTCGCCGGCCCGCGCGAGGTCGATGCTGGTGGTGTTCAACCTCGAGTCGCGATGTTGCTCGACCCTGATCGCGTGCCAGTTGGCCTCTTTCAAGGCGAAAAGACCTCGATCGCACAGGTTGTCGTGAATTGTGCCGATATCGATGAGTCGCTTCGGTACTACCGAGATGTCATGGGCCTCACTCCGCTCGAGGAAATCGTGGACATGGTGTGGCCAGGCGATCTCTACGGCCGCGAGGCAGACGTGAAGGTCCGTGCAGTGCTTCTTTCTGATGAAGGTTCGGTATTCACCGTTGCGCTCGCGCAATGGCTCGACCCTGCTCCGAAGACAACGGTTCGAAACCGTGGTGCCAATGAACTCGGCATTTTCCGAATGGCGTGGTCCACGACCGATTGTGCTGCCGATGAAGCCGTTGTTCGCGCTGCCGGTTCCACCCCATTTGTGCCGACAGAAGAACTATCTGTAGGCGACAATCTCCCGCTATTGCTTGTCTTGTTCTGGCCCGGACCGAACGGTGAATGTCTCGAACTCATCGAGACCACTGATCGTTCCGGCGCGCTCTGATTTTTCGTTCTCATCAAAGGAGTACTTGTGAAACTCGAAGACATTGATCTTTCCGACATTGAGTTTTGGGCCAAGCCGTGGTCCGAGCGAAACGCGGCGTTTGCCACGTTGCGCCGTGAAAATCCCATTGCGTATTTTCCCGAACCCATCCTTGAACCGTTTCCAGAGGGCCCGGGTTACTTCGCGATCACGAAGATGCACGACCTGCTCGAGATCAGCCGTCATCCCGAGGTGTTCTGTTCGGGCCAAGGTGCGGTGTCGATTCTCGACATGCCGGCTGACATGAACGAGTTCTATGGATCGCTTATCTCGATGGACGATCCACGTCATGCGCGACTGCGCAAGATCGTGTCGGGAACGTTCACTCCGCGAATGTTGAACAACGTTCTTGAGGACGTCGAGAAAACAGCCAAGAAGGTCGTCGACAGGATCGTCGAAAAGGGGGAAATCGACTTCGTCAAAGATGTTTCGATGCCGTTCCCCCTTCTCGTCATTCTCGACATGATGGGAATTCCCCACAGCGAATTCGACACGGTCTTGGCGCAATCGAACATCATCCTTTCCGGCGGCGATCCCGATTTCATCCCTGAGGGCACCGATCCCATCACCGCGTTCCTCGGCGCCGGGGCGACACTGGCTGGTCTGCTCAACGACCTTGCCGTTCATCGGCGGGCGAACCCGACTGATGATTTGTTGTCCGCACTCGTGAATACCGAAGTTGATGGTGAACAGCTGTCTGGCGATGAACTTGCTTCGTTCTTCATCCTTCTCTCGGTGGCCGGACACGAGACCACGCGCACAGCGCTGAGCCACGGTGTTACGCACCTGTCGCAGAACCCCGATCAGCGAGCACGTTTTCTCGCCGACATCGATGGTGTGATGCCGACGACTGTTGAAGAGATCGTCCGATACGCATCGCCAGTTGTCTGGATGCGACGCACGCTTACGCAGGACTATGTGCTTTCGGGTCACGAGTTCCATGAGGGCGACAAGGTCATCATGTATTACGGATCTGCGAATCGCGACGAAGCGATTTTCGCTGATCCCGACACCTTCAATGTTCTTCGCGATCCAAATCCCCACGTGGGTTTTGGTGGCCCCGGCCCGCACTTCTGTCTGGGTGCGCATCTTGCTCGTCGAGAAATCACTCTCATGTTCCGTGAGCTCTACACACGACTTCCTGATCTGGAACTTGCGGGCCCGCCCGTTCAGCTTCGTTCGAGTTTCATTAATGGCGTGAAGAGCCTTCCGGTGTCGTTCACTCCCGGTGGCGTTCGCTGATGGCTGATCCGCGTGGTGTCGAGGCTTCAGAGGTTCTGGCGGCGCTCGCCGTCGCATGCGAATCAGTTCGTCGGGCCTGCGACGACACCTTGCTTGAACTCGCTCGTCGCCGCGTGGCGATGTTGTTGAACAACGACGCGGAACTTTCTGCCAAGGCATGGGGAACGCTTTCTGACGCTCAGACTGCAGAACTCAGTTCGTGGCCCACCTCCGATGCATTCGATGAACGGCAGAAGGCCGCACTGGCTCTCGCCGAGCAGTTCGTCATCGATGTGACCGGCGTACTCGCCGGCCCCCTCGCAGCATCGGCCGGAGCGCTTGGCGCTGAGATAGGGCCCTTTGTGCAAGCGATGTACTTGCTCGATGTCGGTCAGCGTGTCGATGTCATCCTCGGCGCGCTTCTAGGCGAAACACTCACCACCGAGTCCTGGGCATGGGGCGCGACCGGCCAGATTCCAACTGATCCAATGGTTGCCATCATGGCGATGCTGGCGGCGGTCGGCCGCCTTCAGGTCGTCGACCCCGTTACGAAGGAACTCATTCGGCTTCGTGGTGCACGGCTTCACGAGTGTCGCCGTTGTCAGTCAGTGCGGAGCGTCGCTGCGTTGAACGCAGGGGCGAACGATGAGCTTCTGAACGCTGTCGACCCTTCATCAGTCAGCACGCTCTCTTCAGGAACCGTTGCTGCGCTTGAACTTGTCGACGCAATGTTTGTAGGACCCCCGTCGATCGACCACGAGCTCGTTGGTCGTTTGAAGCAGGCCTACGACAGCAAAGAACTCGTGGAGATTGTCAGTTACCTGATGCGTAACGCGTGCAACAAGATTCCAGTTGCATTCGGCGTTGACGATGCAATCGTCGAAGAAGGCTTCGAATACCAAGTCATCGATGCATCGGGCGAAACGGTCACCGTCGACGCCTCGGTACTGACGAAGTAGTTCGAGCCTGGCTCAGGCTGCAGCAGATTCGGTAACCGGTGTGGCGTTCTGACGCTGCGCTGCTTCGCGGTAGGTGTACCAGCGACCCTCGTCGAAGTCATAGAGACGACACTTGCGGGTGTTGCGCACGAAGTCCATGAAGCGAAGGGGTTCGTCGTGCACGGTGCCGGGGAATGCTTCTTTGATCGCGTCGGTTGCCAATTCGAGGTTGTACATCGGAATGCGCATGTCGACGTGGTGGGGGACATGAACCATGATCCAGTGCAAGAAGAAGTTGAGTCCGAAGCGGGCACGAAGCACCGTGGTGCCTTCCATCTGGCCCTGCCACTTTGTCCATTCACGACGCTTCCACCAGCGAATGTTCGGCTGAATGTGATGAACGTGCACAAATGATGCGATGACGTAGCTGAAGGCAAGGAACGGGATGACGAGCACTTTGAGGATCATCCAGAACACGCCGACTACCGATCCGAACTGCGCCCATCCAATAAGACCAAGAGCAAGAGCGGCAATGGTGACGAAGGTCCAGACGATGAAACGGTCACGGCGGATGCCTTTGGCCCAACGTGCCGGCGGAGCACCAACGATCATTTTGTGCCACCACACTTCGCGCAGGTAGTACGCGCCAGCGCCGAGCCATGACCACTCGATGCGATGACGAAGACGACCGAGCTTGGACATGGCTGTGTACTGCTCGGCGGTGTACGGGTGCCATACGAAGTCGAATCCCTCACGGACGGTGTAACCGTGGTGGATGCGATTGTGGCCAAGCGTCCAACCTTCGTAGACGTGCCATGACGGCAACATCGCAATGGTGCCAATGGTCCGGTTGAGGCGTTTGGAGGAGAAGAGGGCGCCGTGGGCAGCGTCATGGGCAACGATGAAGAGACCAGAGATCACCAAGGCCGAAAGCACCCAGAGGGCCAGAACGGCGAACGGATTGTTGAAAGCGATGAGCCCGGCAACAACAAGGCTATAGATGACGAGATCTCGGCCGAAGTAGGCCAAACCCTTCCATGTGGGGTTGTTGTAGGCCTCGGCAGGAATGATGTCGAGAACGGGCTTGAGAGAGCCTTTTTCGGCTCGTCCAGGCGCCTTCTCGGCCATTTCCGGATCAGTCTCGGGGGTTTCAGTCAGTGTTTCTGCGGCGGACATGGACCCAGTCTACCGACCAGTAGGTAGGGAGCAAGGCACCCGGCCCCGGATTTTCTCTAACTCTCGTTGCCCGAGCCTGCTTCGAGCTCGGGAAGTGAGACCTGGCGAGTGGTGACATCGACAGGGCTGACCCCGGGTAGGGCCTGATCAGAGGCCACGGCGAGGGTTTCGAACCGGCGGGCCGAGGGCATGACGCGTGTCTCGAGTGATGCCACTGCGGAGTTGTAGGACTCGGTGGCCTTGGTGAGGTTGGTACCGACCTTTTGGAGGTGGCCAGTGAAGATGCCAACGCGTTCGTAGAGCTCTTTGCCGAGGGCGACGACCTGCGCGGCGTTTTCGGCCAGTTGCTCTTGACGCCATCCGTAGGCGATTGCTCGGAGAAGCGCAATCAAAGTGCCGGGCGACGCGGGGAACACATTCTTTGAGATGGCCTGTTCGAGGAATTCGGGGTTGGCGTCGAACGCGGCGGTGAGGAAGGTATCGCCGGGCACAAACATCACGATGAAATCGAGTGAGCCGTCGACCCGTGATGCGTAGTTCTTCTTTGCGAGTGCATTGACGTGGGCCATGACGTCGGCAGCGTGCTTGGTGAGTAGCTGTTCTCGCTCGATGTCGGTGGTGGCATTGATTGCATTCAGGTAGGCAGACATTGGTGCTTTTGCATCGATGATGATCTTCTTTGAGTCGGGAAGACGAACGATCATGTCGGGGCGTGCTGCGTCGCCATCGCCAGCGATGTGTTCTTGTTGTTCGTACATGATGTGTTCGGTCATGCCGGCAAGTTCGATGACGCGTTGGAGTTGGAGCTCGCCCCAGTTGCCGCGCACTTTGGTGTTCTTCATGGCCGACGCGAGCTCGGCCGTTTCCTTCTGTAGCGATGTCGCGAGCGAGGACAACGAGCCGATACTGGTGTTCAGACGACCCGAATCTTCGACACGTTTGTTTTCGAGCTCGTTGAGTTTTTGGTCGAGTCGGGCAAGTTGTTCGCCAACCGGGGCCACAAGGTCGTGCACGGACTTCTGCTGTTGTGACGCTTCGGCCGCAGCCCGCGCCGTGGCTTCGGCTTGAAGGCGCGTGTTGACGTCGATGAGTTCGCTCATGGTGGCGGCCAGGGTGGCATTGGCGATGTCGCGGGTGCGGTCGACGTCGAGTGGATCGGGACCCGGTTGGCGAGACGCGAGACGGGTGCCGATCAATGCGCCGATAGCGAGGCCGATGAGCAGGGTGAGAACAGGCAGAAGAGCGGTCATACGCTCCAACCTAGGGAATGGATGTGACAGTGGCCTCAGAGGCCGTTCTGGAGCCCTTAGGGGCCGTATCGGTCGAGAGCAGGGCAATCGCTCCAGCAAGGAGATTCCCGGCCTCGGCGGCCCTGAAGAGGCCGTGGCACAATCGGATCCTTAGATCTGGACTGACAAGGGAGACGTCGTCGTGGCAGGACTGTGTGAAGGCCGAGTGTGCATCGTTACAGGCGCTGGTCGGGGAATCGGGCGCGACTACGCGCTGATGCTCGCCGCCGAAGGCGCAAAGGTCGTGGTGAACGATCTCGGCGGTTCCCGAGACGGCATTGGTGTCGACAAAGGCCCAGCTCAAGAAGTAGTCGACGAAATTGTTGCCGCCGGCGGACAAGCCGTTGCCAACACCGACGACATCAGCGAGTGGGCTGGCGCAGAACGACTCATCAATCAGGCCATCACGACGTTCGGCGGACTCGACGTTCTCATCAACAACGCCGGCATCTTGCGCGATCGCATGCTCACCAACATGAGCGAAGCCGAATGGGACGCCGTTATCAAAGTGCATCTCAAGGGCACCGCTGGTCCCTCGCATTTTGCTGCGGCCTATTGGCGTGATCGTTCGAAGGCAGGCGAAACCAACAACGCCCGCATCATCAATACAACATCGCCTTCTGGCATTTACGGCAACATTGGTCAGACCAACTACGGCGCCGCTAAGGGCGGTATTGCCTCGTTCACAATTATCGCCGCCGACGAACTCGGTCGGTACGGCGTCACTGTGAACGCGATTGCTCCTGCTGCATTCACGCGGCTCACTGCCGATCTCGGTCTTGGCGATGCTCCCGAAGAAGTGAAGGAAGCAATGTCGACCAAGTGGATCTCACCGATCGCTGTGTGGTTGGCGAGCGAGGAATCCTCCGAGGTCACTGGCCGTGTGTTCGATGTTCGCGGCGAACTTCTTGCCATCAGCGAAAGCTGGCATCAAGGACCAAAAGTCACCAACACTCTCGATCCTTCCGCCGTTGGCCCGCTTGTTGAAGAACTCATGGGCAAGGCTCGTCCCAACGCCGACATGCTCGGTCTCGATCGGAAGTAGGACACTCCATGCCCATCAATCACGATGTCGTTGGCGCAACTGGTACGCCGATTGTTCATTCCTGGACCTCAAAGGACGCGCTGCTCTACGCCGTTGGTGTGGGTGCAGGTATCGACGAACTCGCGTTCACAACCGAGAACAGTCACGACGTGCCGCAACGCGTGCTTCCCACGATGGCCGCTGTCATCGGCGCGGGAGTGAGCGGAGCAATCAGCGCAATTGGCTCGTTCGATTTCGCGATGCTCGTGCACGGCGAGCAATCGTTTGTGCAGCATCGTGAAATTCCGGTGGAAGGTTCGCTCACTGCCACCGGCAAGATCGTCGGCATTTACGACAAGGGCTCAGGCGCTGTCGTTGCTGTTGAAGGTGAATGTGTCGACAACGCAACGGGCGAACTACTGCTCACTGTTGGCTCGGCAATTTTCATTCGTGGCGAAGGTGGATGGGGCGGCGACCGCGGACCTTCCGGCGATCGCAACGCTGCACCCGATCGCGCTGCCGACCATTCGGTTTCCTATCAAGTACGTCCCGACCAAGCGTTGACCTATCGCTTGTCGGGCGATCGCAATCCGCTGCATTCCGATCCGTGGTTCGCCGCGCTGGCCGGTTTCGATCGACCAATCCTGCACGGTTTGTGCACCTATGGCTTCACTGGTCGCGCGCTGTTGCACACAATGTGCGGGTCGGACCCGGCCAAGTTCCGTTCAATGGAAGGTCGTTTCGCGTCGCCGGTGTTTCCGGGCGAACAACTCACCATTGAGATGTGGAACGAAGGCGCCGGCGAATGCATCTTCCAGACTCGAGGCGAAGACGGTCGCGTCGTGCTGGTCGGTGGCCGCCACACGTTCGACGCCTAGTTAGTTCCCCTTCGGGGGATCCATGGGTTTCGCGAAAGCGATTCCTCGCGTGACGACCGAGCCGGTGTTCCTGCGGGGGAGTCTCACTCCGGAACTGATCAGAGCCGAGGCGCAGGCAGGATTTTTCTTAGCCAGTAAAAGCGGGGGCGACGGGATCGGCAGCAACCGAAGTTGTCGTTGTCGTTGTAGCTGCGTTCGGGTCAGTGATTGTGAGCGTCACCAAACTGTTGGGGACTTTCGCGTTTTGTACTTCAATGTTGTAGAGAAAAGAAGCCGATTTTGTTGGCATCGTGCAACCGGGGTCGACCGTAGGTTCTTGTTGTAGGAGCGAATCCATCGTCTCGGTGAGCGGAATGAAGTTCACGTTCGGAACGCTCGGATACATGTTGGTCACATCGCAGAGGGCGAACTGCCCATCAACCTGTCCTGCGGTAAGTAGTTCTAGGAGTAATGCGGCCTGAGCGGCGTTGCCGGTCGCCGTCACCGCAGCCATCACTGCTGCGAAGTAAGGGTCGGAAAGCTGCGCGCCCGTGAGGTAGTTATTTGGGGTGAAGCCACCGAAGGTGTGCACGAGAGTCGGTGGCGTAACGGTGACCGTGCGACCAGTGAAGTCAACTTCGAACCTGAGCGAACTTGCGGTGGGGAGGATGGACCCGCCACCCGTCAACGAGAACGTCGTAGACCCATCAATCGCCGGCATGAGGTAGTAGCCCGTGCCGGGATACGTGATGAGTCCATAGCTGAACAAGTAGCCAACCAAGCCCATGTAATCGCTTTGCCATGTGGCTTCGTTGGTCCAGCCGAGCGAAGCCACACACTCGATTGTCTGCGTTCCGTCAGTGACGGTGAGGATAGGGACAATGTCGGTGCCGATGACAGGTGTCGGGGAGACGGCGTTGTTGATGTTGTCCACTTCGAAGCTCAGTAGGTCGGAGTTGTCCTTCGTCAGACCGAAGTACGCCGTGCACGGTTGGTAGGTGCCGGGCGGAGAGATCGTGCTCGGCTGGATCGGGCCTGGTCCCTCAACTGGTTCAGCAGTTGCGGTCGATGTGACAACAGGAGCGACGACCGAGGCAAGCCCCAGCGAGGCTGCGATTCCGCTGAAAAGAAGCCTGCGTGACTCAAAGTACTTCCGGATTGCCATGACAACACGATACGGCACGAATCGTTATGACGTACAGCAACGGTCTAGAAAGCCCGCAATTCGTCGGTTTCCATGCCGCGCAGTTCGTCGTCATCGACGTCCACGTATTCGAGCGGTGATCTAACCCTTACTTGGGGGATCCATCGGTGGCGAGATTTCCTCAATGGGCGCAAACCGATTCGGAAATTGCGCTCCTGCATCGAGGTATTTCCCGAGTTCGGTTCGGCGGCCGTCGCTGCGCATAGGGCCAGGCCAGCCGTTATGAACTTGGTAGGCACTCGCGGCGTAGGTCATCGCTGTTCCGAGACGTCGTTGCCGCCAGCTCTCGGTGATGAAGACCTGATCAACGATTCCGTCAAGATGCCACCACCGAATCGCCCCGACCTGCGCAGCACTTGGTACCGGAAGTGAAAAGAACTCGGGATCGGTGAGAACTGTTCCTTCGGCGACCTGATCGGTTGCGAAACCGACGAGAGATATCGCAGGCCTTGGGCTGTCCATCTCGGGCAGGACGACAAACCAAATTGGGGGCGCGCCCTCAAGTCCGGTGGGGTTCAGACCAATGACTGAGCGGCCCTTGCTGTCGACGTCGGTCCGCCACAGTTCATAAGACCCGTGCGTTTCGATCGGGCCGCTCACGATTGCTCCGTCGTCATGAGTTTCATCGACGATGCATCGAACTCGCCAACGATCGCGGTCGAAAGATCTTTCGCGCACGTACCAGGCTGGAGTTCCTGGGACCGGTAGGTTCACAGTCGGGAACGCGTGCGACCAGTCAGTTGCCATCTAGTTGACACTTAGCCAGTGAAGGCTGGAACGAGTGGTTCTGTGGGCGCCAGGGATGTGGTCGGCGGAGCGGAGTCACTAAAAGTGACGGTCACCGGGGCGTTTGCGACCTTGGCAATCTGAATCGCCGCGTCGATGAGAAGCAAGCTAACCATGTCAATTGCACCGCAGGAGACATCTTGATCCGGTGGTAGGAGTGCCTCGAGGGTTGCTATGAGAGAGGCATAGTTCGGATCGAATACTAGGAGTCCACCGGATTCTCCACCACACATGGTCGGGCCATTGACAAAGCCGTTGGCGATTGAATCAAGCAACGCAGCTTGTTCTGCACTGCCGGTGGGAGCGGTGGCAACGAGGTCAAGAGCTGAGGCCCAATACGACGATTCATAGATCTCATCGTCATCGACAAACAGTACGAACGGAGCTGTCGTTGGGAGGTTGACCATTGATGAAAGGACTGAAACTCCGGCGAGATTGCTCTCAAATCGAAGTGTTCCCGTCACGGCGATGAACTGCAGGTCTTGCTGCGAAGCGAAATCGAAGTATTCCAACGGGTAACCGACGGCGGGGAGGAGCCAGAAACCAGTACCCGGATACGAAAACGGATACGAAAAACCGTCTTCGGGGATGCTCGTCGCATCACCTCCGAAGTAGTCGTTTACCCACGTTGCCTCGTCAAGCCAGCCGGGCATCGGTACGCACTCGACAATGTTGTTTGACTCGTCGGTGAGCGTGACCACTGGGACGATGTCCGTTGCGGCCAGCGGAAAATCGGCAAGAAAATCGGGGAATTCGGCAAGAAAATCGGCCTCATCGACAATAAATTCGGGGTTAGCGGCAAAAAGTTCGGGGTTAGCGGTGTTGTTGACGAGGTCGAAGTTCGCAAGGTTGGAGTTTGACTTGTCGAGGCCGAAGTACGCGGTGCACGACTCATAGGTTCCGATGGCCTGTGCCGAGAACCCATCTGTCGTGTTTGAACCTTCGGTGGGAGCTGCGCCCGCGGGCTGAAGGAGCACAGGAGCTGCGACGCTCGAGAAGCCGAGCGCAGCGGCGATGCTGCCGAGGAGAAACCGGCGCGAGGTAACTATTGCTTTCAAGTTCATAATAAATAGGTTAGTTGATTATTTAGAAATAGGCAGTCAGCATTGCGGAAAACGCCCGCCTGCGGCACATGTCAGAACAGACGTAGCTCGTCGGATTCAATGCCGCGCAGTTCGTCGTCATCGACGTCCACGTATTCGAGCGGTGATCTAACCCTTGCTTGGGGGATCCATCGGTGGCAGTAGCACCTCAAGCGGAGCAAACCGATCAGGGAACAGCGCTGATTCTGCATACTTCTGTCCCATCGCCGTTCGACGACCAATGCTTGACAACCTCGGCGTCCAGCCGTTGTGCACCTGATAACCCTGAGCCGCGGCCCACAGAGCGCGCCCTACGTGCTTTCGTCGCCATTGCTCGGCCACGAAGATCTGATCGACAACTCCAGAATCGATCCACCAACGGATCGCCCCGACCTGTTCGGTGGAGTCGACCGCCATAGAGAAGAACTCGGGATCGGAGATGACTTTCCCGGGTTCATGGTCTTCGGTGATGAAGGCGACCAGCGAGATAGCCGGTGAAGGCTGTTTCCGTTCGGGAAGTGCGACGTACCAGATGGGAGGAGTCCCAGGAAGCAACGCCGGGTTGATGTGCAGAATCGAATGGCCACTTGCATCGACATCGGAGTAGCCGTAGACGAAGGAATCGCCTGTGTCGATCGGACCGTCAACGACGGAAGAATCGGCGAAGGAATGATCGCCGATCGTGCGACATCGCCATCTGTCTTTTGAGAGTTCGGCCTCACGTACGTGCCACATCGGTGTTCCCGGTGGAGGGAGAGGTACGTCAGGAAACGGGTCGACTTGATTGCCTGGCATCAGTTGACCCGGCGGGAGGAGATGGTCTGTTTCAGGCGCACGATAAAAGTGTAGAGCGTCAAGTGGCGAACGTTCTTGCGTTCTCTTGTAACTCTCAGAACAAGCGCAACTCGTCGGATTCAATGCCGCGCAGTTCGTCGTAATCGACTTCCACGCACTCGATGCCCCGTGATTCAGCGAGAACCCGTGCCTGGGGTTTGATGCTTTGGGCCACGAAGATGCCGCGCACAGGTTTCACATCGGGATCGAGATCCATGCGTTCGAGGTAGCGAGCGAGCTGTTCAACGCCGTCGATTTCGCCTCGGCGCTTGATCTCAATGGCAACCGATCGACCATCGGCATCGCGACACAACAGGTCTACGGGGCCGATGTCGGTGAAGTACTCGCGCTTGATCAGGCGTAAATCGTCGGCAATGGCCGTTAGATTCGCGGCGAGTAGTTCCTGCAGATGCGCTTCGACGCCGTCTTTCTGCAGGCCTGGGTCTTCGCCGAGTTCATGCGCCGAATCGTGATGAACTTCAACCAGGGTGATGGTGAGGATCTCACCCTTTGGGTTCGTGATGACCCAGCGGCCTTCTTCTTCGGTGACTCGATTTGGTGCGTTCATCCAATTCATCGGTTTGTACGCGCCGCCATCGGAATGAATGGCCACACACCCGTCGGCCTTCACCATGATGAGGCGAGTCGCCAAAGGAAGGTGAGCCGACAACCGGCCGGCGTAATCAACGGAACAAGTGGCGATGACAAGACGCATGAGGTCGTCATCGTAGGCGTTGCGAGCTAGTTGACTCCGCGCTTTTCGAATCGAGTTTTGATGAGTTCGCGGCGTTCTTGCAGATCGCGATAGGTGAAGCGATCGGTGGAACGGTCGAGTCCGATGCTGTCTTTCACACCAGTGAGATCGATCTGGAATGCAGAGGGGTCGAAGCCAACTTCGGCGAACAGTTTTTCGCCGTGGTTCTGAACGAAGTACATCGAGATTTGCGTGATCTCGGCGAAGATGTCGAGGTCGGGTGCGAGCCGTGAAATAGCGCCGTCGAGGAACATGAGATTTTTCACATAGAGCATGAGTTCCTTGGGCATTCGTGCGCCGTAGCCAAGGAGCATCTTCACGATCTTCTGCACTTCTTTGATCATTTCGTCGGGATCGGCCGTGGTGGGGTCGATGCCAGGACCGTCGAGTCCGAGGTCTTTAATGACGGCGTCAATGTCGGTGTCAGATGGAAGCGCTCCGAGATCGCACAGCGCCGATATCTGCATGTGGATGTCGTTCACGGTGGCGCCGAGCATGAGGCGAAGGAAGGCGCGGCGTTGAAGTTCGTTCATGCGGCCAGTGATGCCGAAATCGAGCAGGGCAACTTTTCCATCGGGAAGGACGAAGAGGTTTCCCCCATGCAGATCACCATGGAAGATTCCTTCGATGATGGCGCCTTCCATGAATCCGATCATCCCGGTGCGCACGACCTCGTGCGTATCGACACCTGCATCACGCATCGACTCAACATCATCGAAGTTGAAGCCGGAAAGACGTTCCATGACAAGCACGCGGCGAGTGACAAGCGTGGGGTGGGGCCGCGGAATGATGTAGCCGTTCTGCTTGAGGGCAACAAACGATGCGGCAACGTCGAGCATGTTTTGTGCTTCGAGACGGAAGTCGAGTTCCTCGCTGATCGTTTCGGCAAAGAGCTCAACGAGTGCAGGTGGGTTGGCGAGTGACGCGAATGGGAGGCGGCCGACGAGGAACGGTGCAAGCCATGCCATTACACGGATGTCTTTGTTGACCAGCAACGCCACTGTGGTTCGCTGCACTTTGACCACAACGGGTTCGCCTGTGATCAGGACTGCGGCGTGCACCTGCGCGATCGAGGCCGCGGCAAGTGGTGTTTCGTCGAAGGACGCAAAGATCTCTTCCAGCGGTGCGCCGAAATCTTCTTCGACGGTGGAGCGAACGACATCGAACGGTTGCGCCGGGACCTGGTCACGACACTTTTTAAATTCGGAAACGAGTTCCTCGGGGAACAGTCCTTCGCCCGAAGAAATGATCTGAGCGAGTTTGATGTAGGTGGGGCCGAGGCGTTCGATGGAGAGTCGAAGACGACGGGAGAGGTCGAC
>JBIIVE010000050.1:0-16157 GCA_044339605.1 Acidimicrobiales bacterium | reverse complement strand
CCATGGCACCTCAATCGGCGGCCTCGTCGTCGATGGCGGTTCGTTCGACTTCTCGGCCAACGACAAGTTCCCGATGTTCACCGAACCAGACCCCAGCTACCACGGCCTTCAGTACTGGCCAGCCCTTGGTGCCGGTTCCTACATCATCAAGGCCCGCGTGCAGTTGCTTCGCGATCTTGGCCAGGCCATCACGCCGTTCAACTCGTTCCTGTTCCTTCAGGGTCTCGAGACACTTAGCCTTCGCATGGAGCGTCATAACGAGAACGCCGCAAAGGTGGCCGCGTATCTCGCTGGCCATTCACAGGTTGAGGAAGTGCAGCACGCCAGCCTTACGTCATCGCCTTGGCATGAGCGGGCCAAGAAGTACACCGCAGGCAAGGGCTTCGGCTCCGTGCCTGCATTCATCATCAAGGGCGGCAAGGAAGCCGGACAGAAGTTTGTCGAAGCGCTTGAGTTGCACAGCCACGTTGCCAACATCGGTGACGTGCGCAGCCTTGCCATTCAGCCGGCATCCACCACGCATTCACAGCTCACCGAAGCCGAGCAGATCACCGCTGGCGTGCAGCCGGGTCTCGTGCGTCTTTCGGTTGGCCTCGAGTCAATCGACGACATCATCGCCGACCTCGACAAGGGCTTCGCTGCTGCGAAGTGAGTGTTTGGCTGTCTTAATTTGTTCGAAGAGGCCCGGTCATCGACCGGGCCTCTTCGCGTCCCGGAGCGGCTACGTTCGGTGCCTGATCAAGGGGGAGTTATGCAAGCAACGTTTGATTTCAGCGGCAAGGTCGTCATCGTCACGGGTTCGACGAAAGGGTTAGGTCGGGCCATGGTCGACGGTTTTGCTGACGCTGGCGCAAAGGTCGTGGTGAGTAGTCGCAAACAAGACCTTTGTGATCAGGTCGCGGCAGAACTAACGGAACGAACTGGTGCCGAAGTATTTCCACTCGCATGTCACGTTGGCGAGTGGGATGCCATCCCTGCGTTCGTCGACAAAGTGGTGGAACGGTTTGGTCGCATTGATGTTCTCGTGAATAACGCTGGCATTAATCCCACGAGCGATTCATTGATGGACACCAACATCGACCTGTGGCGCAAAGTGTTTGCCGTAAACCTCGAAGGTCCACTTCGTATGGCCACATGTGTCGCACCCCATATGCGCGAAGTTGGCGGCGGATCAATCGTGAACATCGCAACTGTCGGTGCCTATAGCGGCGGCCCGGGCGTCGGCGCCTACGGTGCATCGAAAGCAGGTCTCATCAATCTGGGACGCACGCTTTCGAAGGAACTCGCATCGTGGAACATCCGCGTGAACACGATCTGTCCGGGCCCGGTGAAGAGCGAACTCACCGAAGGCGCTGAACGCATGGCGCCAGGCTTTTACGATCGTGCTGCTTCGGCGACATCGCTGAAGCGAGTAGCCGAGACGGCCGAGATCATTGGCCCGGTGATGTATTTGGCCAGCGATCTTTCTTCATTTGTGACTGGCGACGACATTGTTGTCGCCGGTGGCATGCCTCGCGGCTGAGGACGCTGTCTTCGATCTACAAGTTCAGCCGATTAGAGCCGGACGCTGCGGCCCGTAGCCAACTGCTTGGTTAGATGTTTTCGACCACGTAATCGACGCACTTGGTAAGTGCTTCGACGTCTTCAGGATCGATTGCCGGGAACATCGCCACGCGGATCTGATTGCGACCGAGTTTGCGATAGCTATCGGTGTCGACGATGCCGTTGGCCCGCAGCACCTTGTTGACGTCATCGGCTGAAACCGAATCGTCGAAATCGATGGTGGCAACGACGTGGCTGCGCTCATCGGGATTCGCAACGAATGGCGAGGCATACGAAGACGCTTCGGCCCATGAGTACATGATCTCGGCAGAGCGATCGCATCGTGATGCAGCAAAGTGCAGGCCACCGTTGTCGTTCACCCATTCGACCTGCTGCACGGCAAGGAACACCGTGGCGAGAGCGGGCGTGTTGTAGGTCTGGTCTTTGCGTGAGTTCTCGAGCGCAGTTGTGAGGCTGAGTGATTCGGGAATCCAGCGGCCCGACGCGCCGATGCGCTCGATGCGCTCAACCGCGGCGGGGGAGACGGCTGCGAGCCAGAGGCCACCGTCAGACGCGAGGCACTTCTGCGGGGCGAAGTAGTAGACGTCGGTCTGCGACGCATCGAAGCGAAGGCCACCAGCGGCTGAGGTTGCATCGACGAGCACGATTGCTTTGCCTTCGGAGCCAGCGGGGCGCACCAACGGCATCGACACACCGGTTGAGGTTTCGTTATGAGTGAACGCATAGGTGTCGATTGCATCGTCGACGATCGGAAGTGGATGCGTGCCGACTTCGCTCTTGATAATGACCGGGTCGTCGAGGAACGGTGCAGCGGCGGCGGCTTGTCCAAACTTCGAGGAGAACTCGCCGAAGTTGAGGTGCTGGCTACGGCGATCGATCAGACCAAACGTGGCGATGTCCCAGAACACGGTGGAGCCACCGTTGCCGAGCATGATCTCGTAGCCATCGGGCAACGCAAACATCTCGGCCAGACCATTGCGCAGTCGGCTCACCATGTACTTGACGGTGTCCTGGCGATGGCTGGTGCCGAGGTAGTCGCGGCCGGCTTCGGCAAGGGCAGCAACGGCCTCGGGGCGGACCTTCGAGGGGCCGCAGCCAAAGCGGCCGTCGGCGGGAAGGAGGTCGGTGGGGATGATGATGGGGGATGCGCTCACCTCTCTATCGTCGCATCTCAAGCCGGTAGTTGCGTTACGCCGTGAGTCACATCGAATTCGCTGCAGGGGAGGGCCGCAGAACCGGTAGCGTTCGGGCGCCAACATCAGTCGATCCGAGGACTTCCCCCATGGCCCCAGAGCGCCTTTCTCGCCGTGTCTCCGCCATCACCGAATCTGCGACCCTTGCGGTCGATGCCCGGGCCAAAGCGCTGAAGGCCGCAGGCGAACCGGTCATCGGTTTCGGTGCGGGAGAACCCGACTTTCCGACACCGGCCCATGTGGTCGAGGCCGCGGTTGAAGCTGCGCGCGATGTGAAGAACCATCGCTACACGCCGGCTGCTGGTCTGCCGGAGTTGAAGGAAGCGATTGTGGCCAAGACACTTCGTGACTCAAAGGTCGAGGTATCGGCCAGCCAGGTCCTTGTTACCAACGGCGGAAAGCATGCCGTCTACAACACCTTCGAAGCATTGTTGAATCCTGGCGACGAAGTTCTGCTTCCGGCGCCGTATTGGACGACCTACCCCGAACCCATAGCGTTGGCCGGTGGCGTTTCTGTTGTTCTTCCCACCGACGTTGATTCCGGTTTCCGCGTCACGGTTGAACAGCTCGAAGCCGCACGCACCGACAAGACCAAAGCACTCGTGTTCGTTTCACCTTCGAACCCCACCGGCGCGGTGTATCCGCCGGCGGAAGTTCGCGCCATTGGTGAATGGGCACTCAAGCACGGCATCTGGGTCATCACCGATGAGATTTACGAACACCTCACCTTCGACGACAACGTGTTCACCTCGATTCTCGCCGAGGTACCCGGTCTTGCCGATACCTGTGTGATTCTCAATGGCGTTGCCAAGACTTATGCCATGACGGGTTGGCGCGTCGGTTGGATGATCGGACCAGCCGATCTCATTAAGTCAGCAACGAATCTGCAGTCGCATTCGACCTCGAACGTGGCGAACGTTTCGCAGCGCGCCGCGATCGCCGCACTTGAAGGCGGACTCGAATGCGTCGAGGAAATGCGCGAAGCATTTGCGCGTCGTGCGATTCTCATCCATGGGCTGCTCAACGACATTCCTGGCGTCACCTGCATGGTGCCCCAAGGTGCGTTCTATGCATTCCCGTCGATGGAAGGTTTGTTCGGTCGCAACTTCGGCGGCGTAACGCCCACGACAACCTCGGAACTGTGCGAGGTCATTCTCGACCAGGCAAAGGTTGCGCTTGTTCCCGGTGAAGCATTCGATGCACCGGGTTATGTACGCATTTCGTTTGCCGTGAGCGACGCCGACATTGTCGAAGGCATCGGTCGCATCGCAGAACTTGTTGCAAAGAGCAGCTGACCGACACATGACAACTGCACCGTTCGGTTCGTGGTCCTCGCCGATCACCGCCGATCTCATCGTTTCTAAATCGGTTTCCATCGGCGAGGTCTTCGTTGGTGGCGACGATGTGTGGTGGTCGGAGGCCCGGCCCGAAGAGGGTGGGCGCGTGCAGTTGGTGCGCCATCGTCCTGGCGGCGCAGCGGTTGATGTTCTGCCCGAGGGGTTCGGCGCTCGCACTCGTGTGCATGAATATGGCGGTGGCGCATGGTGGTTGCACGGTTCCGACGTTGTATTCGTGAACTGGACCGATCAGCGCCTCTATCGCATGGCTGCTGGCACCTCGACGCCAACAGCGCTGACTCCTGAGCCCGCGGAACGTCACGGTGATCGCTATGCCGATGGTCGATTCACTGCCGATGGTCGATGGGTGGTGTGTGTACGCGAACGTCATGCGAGCGCTGACGCCGAACCAGTCAACGAAATCGTTGCGGTCCGCGTCCATCCCCACGGTGAACTCTCTGAACCAGTCGTGCTTGTTTCCGGTTCGGACTTTGTTGCTGCGCCACGAGTCAATCCTTCGGGCAACGTGCTCACGTGGTTCCGTTGGAATCATCCCGATATGCCGTGGGACGGCACCGAACTTTGCGTTGTCTCGATGTACGACGATCAGTCGGACGATGGACAAATCGTTGTTGGCGACACTCGTGTTGTTGCCGGTGGTCGCGATGAATCCATTACGCAGCCCGAGTGGGCGCCCGACGGTTCGTTGTTGTTCATCTCCGACCGCACCGACTGGTGGAACCTCTACCAAGTCTCCGCTGAAGCTGTTCATGAACTTGTTGCCAATGGTGTTGCCGCTGAGGCCACGCCGATTGCGCCAGTCGATGCCGAGATCGGCGTTCCGCAATGGGTATTCGATAACTCGCGCTATGCGGTGCTGGCTGATGGTTGCGTTCTCGTTGCGTGGTTCAAGTTGGGTATCGATCACCTCGGCGTCATTCCCGCTGGTGGCGGCGCAATGGTTCCGCTCGAGTCGCCGTTTACGGCACTTTCATCGGTGCGCGCATTTGGTTACGGGGCTGTCGTCATTGGAGCGTCGCCGACCTCCGAAGCGGTTGTCGCAGTGCTCGACATTCCGTCGAAGCCAGACATCGATGGTTCGACATCTGTGCTTGCCGCTCCACTTCGACCGGCTCGCGATCTCGGCGTTGGTGCCGAGTGGTACTCGACGCCTGAATCGATCACGTTTGCAACATCTGGTGATCGGTTCGCCCACGGCCTCTACTACGCGCCAACAAATCCAGACTTCACCGCGCCTGACGACGAGCGCGCGCCGCTCATTGTTCTGAGCCACGGTGGGCCCACGTCAGCGGCTCGTCCGCAACTGAACCTTGGTGTGCAGTTCTGGACGTCACGTGGTTTTGGTGTGGTCGACGTGAACTACGGCGGCTCAACCGGTTACGGCCGTTCCTATCGCCGCCGCCTCATCGGCGAGTGGGGGATTGTCGATGTCGACGATTCCATCGCGGCAACGCGCCTTCTCGTTGATCGCGGTGATGCCGATCGCGACCGACTCATCATTCGCGGCGGAAGTGCTGGTGGCTTCACCACATTGAGCGCACTTACGTTCCGTGACGTTTTCGCTGCGGGCTGCAGCCTCTACGGCGTGGCTGATCTTGAAGCCCTGGCCCGCGACACACACAAGTTCGAAGCTCGGTATCTCGATTCACTCGTCGGACCATGGCCCGCTCGTAGCGATATTTACGCAGAGCGTTCACCGATCCACCATGTTGAAGATCTCGAATGTCCGCTGATCGTGCTTCAAGGCCTTGAAGATGAAATCGTGCCGCCCAACCAATCGCAGATGATTGTCGAAGCGCTCGATGCCAACGGCGTGCCGTGGGCGTATCTCGAATTCGAAGGCGAGCAGCACGGTTTCCGTCAGGCCGCCACGATCAAACGAGCCCTCGAAGCCGAGGCCTACTTCTATAGCAAGGTGCTTGGCTTCGATCTTGCTGACGATGTCGAACCCATCGACATCGCTCATCTCTGACTTTCCCCGCAACCGGGTTGGCGACCAGACGGTCAGCCCGTAAGGATGGACCCCCTATGGCACGGATCCTTGTAACTGAAACCATCGCTGACGGCGGCCTCGACCGCCTTCGCGCTGCTGGCCACACCGTCGACGTGCAGGAGGGCCTGAGTCCCGAGCAACTCGTCGAGGCCATCAGGGGAGCGCAGGCGCTCATCATCCGTTCGGCCACCGATGTCACCGCCGAGGTTCTGGCTGCAGGTACTGACCTCATCGTGGTTGGTCGCGCTGGTATTGGTCTCGACAATGTCGACACGGCGGCCGCCACCGAACGCGGTGTGATGGTTGTGAACGCGCCGCAGTCGAACATCCTTTCCGCTGCCGAACACACCATGGCGTTGTTGCTGTCGATGGCCCGCAATGTTCCCCAAGCCCACGCTGCACTCGTTGCCGGTCGCTGGGAACGCAGCCGCTGGACCGGCGTTGAACTTTCCGACAAGACCCTCGGTGTTGTCGGACTTGGTCGCATCGGCAAGCTCGTCGCCCAACGCGCGATGGCATTCGGCATGAAGATCGTCGCCTACGACCCCTTCGTTGCTCCCGAGATGGCGCGCAAGATGAACATCGACATCGTCGATCTCGACACATTGCTCGCTGTCTCTGATTTCGTCACACTGCATGTGGCTAAGACGCCCGAAACTGTTGGTCTCATCAACGCCGAACGTTTAGCCAAAGCCAAGAAGGGCATTCGCATTGTGAATGTCGCTCGTGGCGGCATCATCGTTGAAAGCGACCTTGCCGACGCGATTCGTTCTGGTCATGTCGGTGGCGCGGCCATCGACGTGTTCGACAAAGAACCAACTACCGAATCTCCGTTGTTCGAACTTCCCGAGGTCGTTGTCACGCCGCATCTCGGTGCCAGCACCCACGAAGCCCAGGACAAAGCCGGCGACACCATCGCCGAAATGGTTGGGCTCGCTCTTGCTGGCGAGTTTGTTCCGTTTGCAGTGAACGTGAACGCGGCTGAGGCGAGCGAAATCGTTCGCCCGTTCCTCTCGCTTGCTGAACGACTTGGTGCAACTTTCGGAGGACTCGCCACTGGTGTTGAGTCGCTCGAGATTTCCTATGAAGGCGAAATCGGTGGTTACGACACACGCATTCTGACGCTGTCATTGCTCAAGGGTTTCTTTGGCCGCATCAGTGACGATCCGGTGTCCTATGTGAATGCGCCGAAGATGGCCGAAGAGCGCGGCATCACTGTCACCGAATCGACCACCACGACGGCGCATCACTTCGTGAACCTCATCACCATTCGTGGTGGCGCTCATTCGCTGGCCGGCACACTCATGGGTCTCGACGGCGAAGCTCGCCTCGTGATGGTCGACGATCACCGCGTTGATGTTCCGCCGGCTAATCACATGCTCGTGGTTCGCAACGACGATCGCCCCGGCATGATCGGCCTTGTGGGCACCATCGTTGGCGAAGCGGGCCTCAACATTGCCGACATGGACGTCGGTCAGGCTCCCAATGGCGCCTCGGCGATGATGGTCCTCTCGATCACCGGCGCAGTGCCGGCCGAGGTATGCGAGCGCCTTCGTGGCATCGAAGGAATCGTTTCCGTCGACGCCATCTGAGGTACTGAAACCTCGCTGGGACGGCGGGAGACCGGGCCATGGTTGCAATCAGCGCGAGACCCCGGCAGACTCTTGGCATGCGTTCTTTCTCCTTGGAGCTTCTACTTCTTTAGGCGGGTGCCACATATGGCGCCTGCCAACCTCCTGCGCCCTCGGGCCGGGAGGTTTTTTCGTTCTCCGGCCTGTTTCCGTTTCTTCCCCAAAATGCACTACCTGCCCCGAAAGGCACCGTTATGAGCACCACCGACATCACCGCAAACAACGACAGGGTCATCATTTTCGACACGACCCTTCGTGACGGCGAACAGTCGCCGGGAATCTCGCTCGATCAAGGCGAGAAGGTTGAAATCGCAGAGCAACTCGCTCGTCTCGGCGTCGATGTGATCGAGGCTGGTTTCCCGATCGCGAGCCAGGGCGATTTCGAGTCGGTACAGGCCATCGCAAAGTCTGTACGTGGGCCTGTGATCTGTGGTTTGTCTCGCACCGCGCTCGGTGACGTCGATCGGTGCTGGGAAGCAATCGAATCAGCGGAGCGTCCTCGTATTCACGTCTTCATTGCCACCAGCGAAACGCATATGAAGCACAAACTGCGCATGACTCCCGATCAGGTGAAGGCCGAGGCGGCGTCGGGCGTTGCTCGCGCTCGTTCCTACACCGACGATGTTGAGTTCTCGCCGGAAGATGCGTCGCGTTCCGATTTCGACTTCATGTGCGAGGTTCTGCAGATCGCTGTCGACAATGGCGCAACGACGCTGAACATTCCCGACACCGTGGGCTTTGCTGTTCCGCAGGAATACGCCGAGCGCCTGGCCAACGTCCGCAAGGTCGTCAAGGGTGACTACATCATTTCCACTCACTGCCATAACGATCTGGGCATGGCCGTTGCGAACTCACTTGCTGCAGTGCAGTTAGGTGCTCGTCAGGTTGAATGTGCCGTCAACGGTTTGGGTGAGCGTGCGGGTAACGCCGCGCTCGAAGAAATCGTCATGGCACTGCGCACACGTTCTGATTACTTCGGTGGCATCGACACCGGCATCAAGTCAGAGGAGCTGGCCCGCACTTCGCGTTTGGTCAGCCGTCTGACCGGTTACCCCGTGCAATACAACAAGGCCGTTGTTGGTCGTAATGCGTTTGCACATGAATCGGGTATCCATCAGCACGGCGTGCTGAATGAGCGCACCACCTACGAAATCATGGACCCAGCCGCAGTTGGTCAGGGCGAATCAAAAATCGTTCTGGGTAAGCACTCAGGCCGTCACGCGTTCGCCGACACGTTGAAGAAGATGGGTTATGACCTGCACGGCGATGCGCTGAATCAGGTCTTCACCCGCTTCAAGGAATTGGCCGATCGCAAGGTTGAACTGAGCGATGCCGATCTTGAAGCGTTGGTGGCCGAGGAAATGGGCGACACCGTTCGCTACGCGTTCTCGCTGGTCTCGCTTGATAGTCACGGTGGTTCGAGTTCTACGCCGACAGCAACGATTGTGCTCGATCACGACGGCACCAAGATCGAAGCGACTGCTGAAGGTTCGGGCATGGTCGATGCCGCTTGCGCCGCGATCCACAAAGCAACTGGCATTACGGGCACCCTCACCGACTACGCCGTTACTTCTGTGACCGGCGGCGTCGATGCGCTGGCCGACGTTGCCCTGCGCTTCGAGGTCGATGGTGTTTCGATGCCAGGTCGTGGCCTGTCCACCGACGTAGTCGAGGCCTCGGCCCGGGCGCTGCTCAATGCACTGAACCGCATCGTGCGAGTGCGTGACACCGGCGAAGACCCGACCGCGGTGTCACGACCGGGCTCGCTCAGTTAGTTCATCGATTCGTTGCCGGCATCCACGCGGGGCGAGTTTTCTCGAACGCAGTGATCGCGTCGACGTGCTGCAAGGTGATGCCGATGTCGTCGAGCCCATTCAGGAAACGATCCTGAGTGGAATCGTCGAGTGGGAACTCGATGTCGATGTCGAGTGATGGCACCGAGACACGCTTGGTAGCGATATCGATCGTGATCTCAACGGTGGGGTCGGCTTCAACGGCACGAAGGATGCGCTCGCTCACGTCGGCGGGAAGCACAACGGGCACGAGACCGTTCTTTGCTGAGTTGTTACGGAAGATGTCGCCGAATCGGGGAGCGATGACAGCCTTGAAGCCGTAATCCATGATCGACCAGACCGCATGCTCGCGAGATGAACCCACGCCAAAGTTGGCGCCGGCGACAAGAATATTCGCCTCGCCAAACTGCGGAAGGTTCATGACGAATGCCGGATCTTCACGCCATTCAGAGAAGAGGCCCTGGCCAAAGCCGGTGCGCTCAACGCGCTTGAGCCAATCGCTGGGGATGATCTGATCGGTATCGACATCGGAACGGTCGAGCGGAAGTGCGGTTCCGGTGATGGTGATAACTGGTTCCATGATGTTCTCAGTTCTCTCAGGCCAGATCGCGGGGATCGGCGAAGGTTCCAGCGATAGCAGTTGCTGCAGCGACGGCGGGGGAGACGAGGTGTGTGCGGCCACCCTTGCCCTGTCGTCCTTCGAAGTTGCGGTTCGAGGTTGATGCCGAGCGTTCGCCCGGGGCCAACTTGTCGGGGTTCATGGCAAGACACATCGAACAACCCGGTTCGCGCCAATCGAAACCAGCCGCAGTGAAGATCTTGTCGAGCCCTTCGGCTTCGGCTTGACCCTTCACCATGAATGACCCAGGAACGACCATGGCACGGACACCGGCCGCAACCTGACGACCTTCAGCGACTGCTGCTGCAGCTCGGAGATCTTCGATACGACTGTTGGTGCACGAACCGATGAACACCGTTTGTACCGGGATGTCCTTGATCGGTGTACCTGCAGTGAGGCCCATGTATTCGAGTGCACGTGCAGCTGCGTCGCTTTCCGAAGAATCGGCAAACGATGCGGGGTCGGGCACGTTGGCATCGAGTTCAATGACCTGGCCGGGGTTGGTGCCCCACGAAACAAACGGACGAAGTTTCGTTGCATCGATATCGACAACCTTGTCGAACACTGCACCTTCGTCGGTGGGGAGTGTGCGCCAGTATTCGATGGCAGCGTCCCAGTCGGCACCGGTGGGTGCGTACTTGCGGCCCTTGAGGTAGTCAAAGGTGATTTCGTCGGGAGCAATGAGACCAGCTTTGGCACCCGCTTCGATCGACATGTTGCAGACCGTCATGCGGCCTTCCATCGACAACGAACGAATTGCTTCGCCGCGGTATTCGATGACGGAACCGATGCCGCCGCCAGTGCCGATACGGCCGATGATGGCGAGAACGAGGTCCTTGGCGGTCACGCCGTCGGGAAGTGCACCGTTCACGTTGACGGCCATGGTTGATGCCGGATGTTGCGGCAGGGTTTGTGTGGCCATGACGTGTTCAACCTCGGAGGTTCCGATGCCGAAGGCCAATGCGCCGAACGCACCGTGGGTTGCGGTGTGACTATCGCCGCACACGATGGTCATGCCCGGCATGGTCAGACCTTGTTCTGGCCCAATCACGTGCACGATGCCCTGGCCGGGCGTGCCCATTGCGTGTTCGACAATGCCGAACTCTGACGTGTTGGCGCGCAACACATCGACCTGCTTGCGCGATATGGGGTCGGCAATGGGTTTGTCGATGTCGGAGGTGGGGACGTTGTGATCCTCGGTGGCGACGGTGAGTTCGGGGCGACGAACGCCGCGACCATTGATGCGGAGACCGTCGAAGGCCTGAGGCGAGGTCACCTCATGGACAAGGTGGAGGTCGATGTAGAGGACATCGGGTTCGCCATCGGCGCGATGCACGATGTGATCGTCCCAAAGTTTCTGCGAGAGGGTTCTCGGGGCCATGAGTTGCTCCTGATCGGGAGATGGACCGGGGCCGACGATGACGTAAGCCCGGGACGGCGCAGTTTGTGTCTCATATAATGGGACAGTAGTCTTGCTCCGTGGGAAACACTGTAGGCGGTGTCGGCGTACTGGACAAGGCGGTTGATGTTCTCGCCGCGCTCGAGGTCCAGCCCCGCTCGTTGTCGGAACTTGTGGTCGCTACCGGGCTGCCGCGAGCCACAGCGCATCGACTGGCGACTGCGCTTGAACAGCACGGTCTCGTGCGCCGCGACGACGATGGCCGATTCATGCTTGGCACCCGGTTGCTGTCACTTGGTCAAGCGGCTGCAGAGACATGGCCGCTCGCAACATCTGCAGCAGTTCCGTTGGCAACGCTTCGGGATGAAACCGGCGAAAGCGTTCAACTCTTTGTGCGCGACGGCGAGGAACGAGTCTGTATTGCTGCTTTGCAGTCGCTTCATGGGTTGCGAACGATTGTTCCGCTCGGAGCACGCCTTCCGCTTTCCGCAGGTTCGGCAGCTCGAGTGCTTGTGGCTGGTGGTTCCGAACCTGGCGACTGGGTGCAGAGCGTTGGAGAGCGCGAGGCCGGCGTCGCGTCAGTCTCGGCGCCAGTTCGTGATTCTGCAGGCCGTATCGTCGCTGCTGTGAGCGTTTCGGGTCCGATTGAGAGGACCACCAAGCAACCGGGCAAGCGGTACGGTGCTTTTGTGGTCAACGCAGCTCGCCAGGTTGAAGTGAATGCCGGCCTTCGAGACGCAGGCGCGGGCGCATGACCGAGCGTCCACTCGCGGCCATTGATATCGGAACCAACTCGTTCCATATGGTTGTCGCTCGCGTGGGTGAAGTTTCCGTTGTGGGTGAGTTCGTAGGGCCAGCATTCGAAGTCATCGCCCGAGAGAAGGAAATGGTGCGCTTGGGTTCTAGCTCGGGCGACATGAAGGAACTTTCTGATGAGGCGATTGATCGTGGCGTTCTTGCGCTGAAGCGATTAGCCAAAATCGCAGCGATTCACGATGCAGATGTCGTAGCGGTCGCAACGAGTGCCGTTCGTGAAGCCGAAAACGCTGCTGTCTTTATCGATAGGGCGCGTGATGAGGCCGGCGTTGTTGTCGATGTAATCGCTGGCGTCGAAGAGGCTCGACTCATCCATATCGGTGTGCTGCAAGCGGTTCCAGTCTTTGATCAACGCCTCGTACTCATTGATATTGGTGGAGGCAGCACCGAGATCTTGGTGGGCGAGCAGGGCGAGATGATTGCTGCGGGAAGCCTGAAACTTGGGGCGATTCGCCTTACCCGACGCTTTTTCAGGGGCGAGCGATTGCACCCTGGTGCGGTCGAGTCTTGCCGACGACACATCCGTTCTGTGCTTGCGCCAATGGTCCGCGAAGTTGAGCGTGTCGGATTCGGTGTTGCTATTGCTTCTTCGGGAACTGCCGAAACGGTTGCATCGCTTGTGAATTCTCAGCGAGGAACTGCGTCACTTCGAACGATGAACAACTTCGTTATGACCAGCGAAGAGATCAAGACTGCAGTGAGGTCGCTCGTGGCCGCGAGTTCCGTAGAAGAGCGAAGAGCGCTTCCAGGAATGGATCCCAGTCGGGCCGACATCATTCTGGCCGGTGCACTCATCCTTGAGCAGGCTGTTGCCGAGATTGGCATCGACGAGATCGTGATTTCCGATAACGCACTTCGTGAAGGTGTCTTACTCGATGCGTTGTCTCGTCGAGGAGGCGCGAGCCTGCTTCACTTGCGCGATCTGCGTCGGAGAAGTGTCCTCCATCTTGCCGAATCGATGGATAACGACGTCGATCACTCAATGCGCGCAGCTGGTTTTGCCTTGGACCTTTTCGATGCAACTGCGTTGCTCCACGGGCTTGGCGACGACTCACGCGAACTGCTCGAAGCGGGGGCTCTCCTTGCCAATGTTGGCCTGTCGGTTTCGCACTCCGAGCATCACAAGCACAGCTATTACGTGATTCGGCATTCAGATCGACTTTCTGGTTTCACTGATCACGAGATCGAACTGATCGCCCAAATCGCGCGCTACCACCGCAAGAGCGCGCCGAAGCCAAAGCATCCGGAATTCGCCCGCCTCTGGCCCGAGGATCAGGCGCGAGTCCAAATTCTTGCTGGTCTTCTTCGGGTTGCAATCGCGCTTGATCGCTCGCATAAGGGGAGAGTTGAGCGCATAGTTGTCTCTGCGAAGCAAGATTCGGACGAGGTTGTGATCGCGGTACAGCAGCGAGACGGATTTGATGCTGATCTTGAAGTGCAAACGGCAGAAGATCGAAAAGGATTGCTTGAAGAGGTCTTGCAACGTCGCGTCCGAATTGAATGAATGTGAACATTGGTGACCGATGACCTGATTTGTCCACGTGGGTCAAAGGTTTTTAGGCGCCTGACGGTCTTAGGGTTGTCGTATGGCAATCATTCCCGTCTCGTCTGGTTTGCGCAGATGGACGCGGTCGCCTGAAGGTCGCTCGAAGAAACTTTTCAAGGTTGGGCGCGTTGCACTTGGTGTCCTTCTATCGACGGTTGTGCTTTCGAGTTGTTTGGTCAACCAGAGAGAACTCTGGGCGAGTGACAAGCTCTCGCCCTCGGCGCCAACTACTCGCGTTGTCACTCAAGCCAACATCCCTTATGGCTCCGACCCGCTGCAGCAACTCGATCTGTATCTCCCAGCTGGTCCAGCTATCGGGATCATCATTTGGTTTCATTCCGGCGGTTGGTGTTGCGGAGACAAGTCGGGGATCGATCCGCTCATCCTTTCGCAAGTTGATCGTGGCTACGCCGTTGCTTCGGTGAATTATCGGTTGGCTCCAGGGGTAACTGCCGAGCAGATGCTTGGCGACGGTGACCAAGCGGTGCGCTTCATCAAGGCAAACCGTTCATCGTGGGGCGCAGGCGCTGGGAAGGTGATTGTTTCGGGTGGTTCTGCAGGAGGGACTATCGCATTGCTGCTTGCAGCAGCACCGGGCTATTTCGCGGCCGCCGGGCTGGGTCCACTCACTGGAATTGATCCAAAAGTCGACGCCGTGATCTCGCTGGTTGGGCCCTCTGACCTGCGCAGCTACATCGAAGGTTCGGTCGGTGGTTGGGGTTCGGGGCTCGCCGAAGGATTCTTGGGTTGTTCGAATTTGGGATCCAATTGGCCCACCACCACCACCACCACCACAACGACGACCACGACCACGACCACGACCACGACAGGATCGCTACCGAGTAGCGCCACAACCGATGCAATGCAGGGGCCGATGCCACCTTGCGATGCCTCCCGTGTTCTGAAGTTCAGTCCCGTTTTTTGGGCGGTGCTCACGGTGTTCTTCCGTGGAAGCGGTTCTCTACCTCCGGCCTATCTCGCGTACGGCGATCAGGACACGATGGTGCCGCCTTCGTCGCAAGGAATCGTGTTGCATGACTGGTGGTCGGCAGGGGGAAATTGGTTCGCTACCTACTACGACAATCCGTCTGCCGGAGGCCACAGCCTGAGTTATGACGTCAACGCGACATCGTTCAATCTCTGGTTAGGTCTCTACGGCGCCCCGTGAACCTGTGGTCGCTGGGTTAGTAAATACACGGCTCAGTCTCTCGAACGCGACTCACAATGTGGCCTTTCGATGCAACGCAACTGCACCTCATTGATTGACCGACCAGTTCAGCTGAGGCGAGATGCAACGTCTTGGCAAGCATCCATGAGGACGTCGGCGAATCGTTCAGGTCTCGTTGCGCAGATGTCATGGCGACCGCTGACTTCGAAAACGGTCGCGTTGGGGATCGAGTCGGCGAGATGTCGTTGACGGTGAGGTGGCACAGTTTCATCACGAGTTGTGAGAACGACAGCGGTGGGCACGTCGACGGTGTCGATCCAATTTCGTGCGTCGAATGACGCAACATCGTGTCCCGCTTCAAGCATGATCCGCAGATCGTTTTGGCGGGCGTGTTCGCGAGCCCAGATGCCCAACGGCGTGGTGTCGTATTTCGAAACGAGAACTCGTTCAGAAACACGGCGGTTGACCGAAGGAGGTGCGAATCGGGTGGCAAAGGAAAGCCCCGTTACGACTCCACCTAGTGCACGCTCGCCGCGACGATCGCGGAATCGAGCTGCAGTTGCGCAGAACACAAGTCCTTCGATCATTTTGGGGTGACGTCTCCACAGCAGCTGAGAAATTGGCCCACCCATTGAATACCCGACGGCGATCGCACGGTCGACGCCCAGAACCTCAAGTACCGCGGCCGCATCATCGGCACAATCTTCGAGTCTGAAGCGACGGCGGCTTCGTATTCCCTGGCCGTGACCTCGGTGATCCATCGCGACCACGTTGAACTCGCGCTGCAGTGTTTCGTACGTGCCAAACCAATTCAGCGCGGAATTTGCGGTCCACCCGTGCAAAAGCAACAACGTGGGCGCGCCGAGCGGTCCCGATGCTTCGCGGATCCATGTTGTCCCGCGCCCGGGTAGCTCAAGTGAGCGCCCCTCGGGAAGGCCCGGGGTGAGGAACGGCGCGGATCCAGGCAGCGTGGGCGACATAGGGGTGAAGCCGTCAGGCTTCGATCGCGACGATCTCGACCTTGAGGACTCCACCGGGAGCTTCGAAGTCAACGATGTCGCCGACCTTGGCGCCCATG
>JBIIVE010000048.1:0-16301 GCA_044339605.1 Acidimicrobiales bacterium | reverse complement strand
GTCGAGAAACACTGCATTCTCCGGAGCAACCCCAAGTTGCTCAAGCGTCATCTCATAAATCCGAAGGTTGGGTTTGCGAATACCAACCGCCGATGAATCGACAATGACCTCAAACAATTCGTCAACGGGGATCATGGCGCGCCATCCATCGGAGAATTCCTTGATGTTGTTCGTAATTAATGCCGTGCGGTACCCGCTTGCACGCAGCGCCAGGCCCTTTTCGACAACATCGCTTCGGGCTCCCGATTCGCCGCCAAGCGCGCCGAACATTTCTTTGAGGTCAATTTCGAGACCCATCTCGGCGCCGACTGCCTTGATCTGTTCGGCGGCCGATTCAAGTGCGATCTCGCCTCGTTCAAGTTGGTGCCACGGGTGATCGGTGTCCTGATCGTAGGGACCAAACACTGCGCGAAGGCCGAGTTCGGGATCGAGGCCGCGCTCGGCATGCCACGCGTGCAATCCACTAAAGGGTGAGGCGGTGAACACGCCACCGAAATCAAATACCACTGCTTCGATTGTCATGAATCCCCCTGAGTGCGAACTGAAGACGGCAAGGTACCGGTTTCGAGGAGTTCGAGAAAACCAGGCTCGTCGAGGATCGGAACTCCAAGCTCCTCGGCCTTTGTGACTTTCGACGCGCCAGGACCAGCCCCGATAACCACAGCAGTGGTTTTCTTCGAGACGCTCCCCGGCGACTTCCCTCCACGCCCCTTGATTGCCGCTTCTGCTTCGTCGCGAGTGAAGCCGTCCAGAGTTCCTGTCACGACAACGATCAAGCCTTCAAGGGTCTGCAGAAGTCCAGAAGCTTCAGGACCCTGCAGGTTCACCCCAGCAGAGCGAAGTTTTTCGATGACAACCCGATTGGTTGGGTCAGCGAACCACTGGTGCACGGATGCGGCGATAATCGAACCGAGACCTTCAACGCCTGCGATCTCGGCTTCTGATGCCGATTCGATGTGATCGAGATGGCCAAAATGTTCGGCGAGCGCAACAGAACCGGCCCCACCAAGGTGACGGATGTTGAGGCCCACCAGCAGGTTGGCCAACGGCTTTGACTTTGAGCCTTCAATCGCGTCGAGAAGTTTCTGCACCGAGACGTCGGCGAACTTGTCGAGTCCTTTGAGACGCTCTGGATCAAGTGAATAGATGTCAGCAACATCGGAGAGAAGACCGAGTTCGCAGAACAACTGCACGCGTTGTTCACCGAGGCCTTCAATATCCATTGCGCCGCGGGACGCGAAATGTTCGATAGCGCCGGCAACTCGAGCGGGGCACGAAAGATTGAGGCAACGATGAACGGCTTCGTCCTCGGGACGCACAAGTACGTGGCCACAGACCGGACAGTTCGTGGGGAACTTCCACTTGCGTGAACCCTTTGGTCGATCGCCGAGCACCGGACCGACAACTTCAGGGATGACGTCACCCGCTTTACGCACAACGACGGTGTCGCCGGGACGCACATCTTTCGCTGCAACTTGATCTTGGTTATGGAGCGTGGCGAACTCGACCGTCGAACCTCCGACAAAAACTGGTTCCAACTGAGCGAACGGCGTTGCTCTTCCGGTTCGCCCGATTGATACCTGAATATCGATCAGTTTTGTCGTGCGCTCTTCGGGAGGGAACTTGTAGGCGATTGCCCAACGAGGAGCTCGAGAGGTGAAGCCAAGTTCTCTCTGCAACGAGAGCGCATCGACCTTGAGGACGACTCCATCGATTTCATAGTCGAGGTCATGTCGGTGCTTCTGCCATTGCATGAGGTGCGCTTCGACATCGTTGAGGCCGTGCAGCACCGCGACTTCAGGGTTGACGGGAAATCCCATCCCACCGAGGAATTCGAAAATCTGGTGATGTTCGGTGAGGTCCGGGCCTCCGACGACTTCGCCGAGTTGATAACTCCAGAACGAAAGGTTGCGGCTAGCCGTAACCGCAGCATCCTTTTGTCGAAGGGACCCAGCAGCGGTATTTCGAGGATTGACGTACGTCTTCTCCCCTGCCTCGATCTGCGCTGCGTTGAGTTCCTCGAACGCAGAGATCGACATGTAGACCTCGCCGCGAACTTCGAGAACTTCAGGACTTCCTTTGGGCAATCGATGCGGGATACCCGTAATCGTCTTCACGTTCGCAGTGACGTCTTCGCCTACGCGACCATCGCCGCGGGTGGCCGCTTGAACAAGTACCCCATTTTCGTAGCGAATTGAGACTGCCAAGCCATCGATCTTGAGTTCGGCGACGAGTCCGACCGATTCGGTTGAAGCTCCGAGTTCATCGATTCGACGTTGCAAGCGACCGCCCCATGCCGTCACTTCATCGGGCGTAAACGCGTTGTCGAGGCTCATCATCGGCACGCGATGTTCGACTGACGAGAACGTGATGGTTGCTGATCCGCCAATTGCCTGAGTCGGGGAATCGGGCGTGATCAGATCTGGGTGCTGATCCTCGAGCGCTGCGAGTTCTCGAAACATCGCATCGAAATCGGCGTCGGGAATTTCAGGGGAATCCTGTTCGTAATACAGCCGACTGTGGTGGCGAATGATCTCGCGCAGTTCGTCGATACGACCTGCAGGATTCACCTCTCCATCAGACGACTTGGACACGGGCGAACACTAGCGAGGGCAGCGCCCTGAGCGTCGCGTTCAAGCGCCGACCGAAATTCGAGCGCCTGTGGCTTGACCCTGCAGTCGCTCTGCCAATCGCGAAGTGTGCTCCATGACCTGTTCCGCCTGCGTCACGCCATGTTGTGCGAGCCCGCACACCGGCGTGATGATCGCGTTTGTTCGCAGCAACATCGGATCACAGCCTTCATTGGCCATGTCACACCAGACCGTTGACAGCCGACGCCAAAGGCGATCAACGCTCGTACCGATCGGACCATCGGTTGGAACCGCCCCCCACGCGATCCATCCACCGCGGTCGAGGTAATCGGCAACGAGCCCCGAGTGTTTCGCGATGCGATCGTCGACGGGGACCGAAAGAATCCGAGGTCCGGTGCTCAACAGAAGTCTGTAATCAACTGCGGTGCAGCAATGAAGTCCTGTGATCGCCTTGGACTCGACAATTGCCATCGCTGAAGACACCAAGTCGATGCCTTCGTTCGGACCGATCGGGAATCCTTCATCGGTGAGCGAACCCATCGCTGGTTCGTCAAGGAACACGACCACCTGCGCTTGCGGTACGCGCGACAACACATGATCAACGAGTCGTTCGATGCGGGCCCGCACGGCATGGCCCGCAATGCGAAACGCAAGATCAATTTCGATTCCCGCACCCCACAATGCGATACCCAGGGTGACCGGTCCCGTTAGTGAGACCTTGACCGGGCCGTCTCTATCGGCAACTGCAGTAAGGAACGCCCGAAGACCAACCCACGCATCGCTCGACAAACGTTCGTCATCAAGAGGAGCCTCGGGGTCAATGAGCGAAAGGTCAACGTCGATTGAGCCATCGCCGCGGATCGTGACACCGGCGAGTCCGGATGCGGCCTGGGCAATCATTCCTTCACGTCGGGACCGAGCTGGCAACGACGGAGCCGATGGCAATCTCGGACTGTGTCTGAGCACGAACTCGACTGCCTCGCCTGGATCGCAATGCGGTAAATACCCGATTCCGGTGGAGAGACCGGGAGGCAACGACAACGAGGTAGCGCGCGCACTCATGTCAACGCCTCCCTCTCGTGTCGTGGTCATTCATACCGCACCGTCCCGAAGGTTTCGCCCACTTCCGAACCGAAAATCGGTCAGAATCTTGTGGCCGAAGTCACATGGTTAGCGAGGACGGCCAGAATCGGCAAATCTCGTCAGTGATGACCCCCACCAGCAGGACAGTCAGTCGCTGGGCCCCGGCCCTCCTCTGGCTGTCACTCCCCCTCACCGCAGGCACGTCGTTCGCTCACGCCCTCGACCAACGCTCGGCGCCCGTCACGCTCACGGCCGCGATTGGGCTTTGGTCGATTTGGGTTGTCGGCCTGATCGCAGCACTCGTTCCCAGTTCGGTTTCACTCACCACGATCCGAATTGTGATGCCCGCTTCCGTTGCCGCCGCTACGTGGGCTGCGATTCTTGCTCCCAATGGGGCGGACTTCGCTGAATCATTTGCACTTGGCATTACGTCGATGTGCGCGGTGCTTTCGCTTTCCGCTCCCGTTGGCTTCACGTTCATCAATGGGTCGTCCTACGGCGACGAGCAAAGGTTCCCGCTACGTCCTCCCGGCCCTGTCGTTCTCGGCCCACTTGAACTTGTCTGGGTTGCGATGGTCGCCAGCGTTCTGGCAGGACCACTGCTCCTCGCCGCCAAACAATGGATCCCGGGTGCGGTCATCACGGCGCTCGCCGTTGGTCTCTGCGTTCTAGGAGCGCGAGCACTCCACCAACTCTCGAAACGTTGGCTCGTCTTCGTGCCCGCCGGCATTGTTCTTGTCGATCGAACGTCACTCCTCGACGCGCTGCTCGTTCAGCGTCACGTCGTGAGTTCGATCGGTATTGCCGAAGAGGATTCCGTTGCCATCGACCTCAGCGCAGGTGCCATCGGCCTGCAAATTGAGTTACGCCTCTCAACGACCGATGCAATCATTCCGACACCAGCACGACGCGATCGTCACAAGATGATCGAGCCGCTCGATGTTGATGCAGTTCGTTTCACGCCAAGTCGTCCCGGATGGGTCATTGACGCAGCGAAACAACGTCGGCTTAGCGTCGACTGACTAGTCCCCCACCGACAACAAGATCGTTGTCGTACAACACGATGCTTTGCCCAGGAGCAACGCGACGTGTCGGAGACTCCCAAATAAGTTCAAGTCCGGCATCGGTCTCTCGGAGTTCGCTAATTGCCAGTGACTCCCCGTGAGCACTTGCCTGCGCCGAAACAGTCGTTGATGCCAACGTTTCAGACCGAGCACTTTCATCGACCCAGGTAAACGAGTGCAAGAGTTCACCCGAGACATCAAGTCCCTCAGGAGCGCCAACCAAAACAGTGCGATTCGGCACGTCGACATCGAGTGCATAACGAGGACGACCATCGATACCGATGCCGAGGCCACGACGTTGTCCGATTGTCACGAGTTCCACTGCATCGACAGAACCCAACTGGGTACCGGTTTCGTCAACCAGTCGAGCAGGGTGCATTTCGATTCGGTTCCCAAGGAATACTCGGCGTCCTCCGCCTGTATGCGAAATGAAGCAAACGTCTTGGCTGTCGGGCTTTCCAGCGGTGCGAAGACCAAGTTGTGTTGCACGTTCGCGAACCTGGTCTTTGGTCAGACCTCCGATTGGCAGCATGATTCGTTCGAGTTGTGGGGCGGTGAGCATATGGAGCACGTAACTCTGGTCTTTTGCGAAATCGGCGCCGCGAGTGAGGCGGGGAAGACCGGAAGATGACTTCACGATCTGGGCGTGATGGCCAGTCGCAACCATGTCGAAGCCCAGAGCGTCGGCTCGAGCCATTAAACGATCGAACTTGAGGTGGCGGTTGCACTCAATGCATGGATTGGGCGTAATTCCACGTGCATGATCGGCGACGTAAGGCTCGACCACGTCGCGATCAAAATCTTCAGAGAAGTTGAAAACCAAATGGTCGATGTCCAACTGCTGGGCGACGCGACGCGCATCGTCGACGTCGCTCACCGAACAACATCCGGAATCAGATTCGCCTCCCCACAACTTCAGGGTCACGCCCACGATCTCGTGCCCTTCGTCGCGCAACATCGCAGCAGCAACTGAGGAATCAACACCTCCGGACATCGCAACCATGACCTGCATAATCAAATTCCAAACTGTTGGAGTCGTTCAACTGCTGGCGGGATCACGGCAAGCGCTTCGTCGACATCAGTCTGCGTGCTGGACCAACCCAACGACAAACGCAGCGAACCGCGCGCTAAATCCGACTCGACCCCCATGGCCCCCAAGACATGGGAGGACTGCAGCGCACCGCTGGCGCACGAGGACGCCGCCGAGGCAGAGACCTGGCCGCGTTCAAGCAAGAACAAAAGCGCTTCGCTCTCAACGCCTGGGATGCAGAGGTGAGCGATGCCTGCCGCTCGTTGCGAACGATCGGCACCAGCAGTCTCAACTGACCCTGGGAGCGCTGCGAGCAATCCGTCGAGGAGTTGATCGCGCAGTTTGCCGACTCGGTCGATATCGGCAACTCGATCCTCGGCCGCGAGACGAGCTGCAGTCACCATCGCAACAATCCCAGGAACGTTCTGGGTGCCTGATCGACGCTCACGCTCTTGGCCTCCGCCGAGTTGGCGAGCAGTAAGCGCGACACCAGGACGAACGACAAGCGCGCCCACTCCCTTTGGTCCACCGAATTTGTGCGCACTCAAACTGAACGAATCGACAAGCGCGCATGCTTCAGCGATATCTGTCCAGCAGAATGCCTGTACCGCATCTGCATGAAGCACCGCATCCGGCGCAGAAGTGCGCACGACCTTTGCAAGAGCGACCAGATCGGAGATGACACCCGTTTCGTTGTTGACGACCATGAGCGAGACAACCCTCACTGGTCCTTCGTGAAGCACCCGCCGAAGTTCCGCGGGATCAATCGCTCCGTTCCGATCGACGCCGACCACACGTCCGCCAAGCGCTTCGACCGGATCAAGGACAGCATGGTGTTCCACTGCACTGCAGACAGGAACGCCTTCAGCAGAACCAAGACCAAAAATTGCGAGATTGTCAGATTCAGTGCCGCCACTCGTGAAAATAATGTCGCCTGGTTCGGCCCCAACGAGTGCGGCGAATTCCTCTCGGGCGTCATCGACTGCGCGTCGGGCATCTCGAGCGAACCGGTGGGCACCCGATGGATTCGCGAATCGCTCGGAAAGGAACGGCAACATCGCCTCAATCGCCTCAGGGCGCATGGGCCCTGTCGCAGCGTGATCGAGATACGACGTCATGGCTCAAGGGTACCGGTGGGCTGGCATCGCCATCACGGGCAGACTTCTCTGGTGACCACCAACCACCCGAGCGACCCCAGCACCTATGGCCGGTCTTTCGCCGACGTCTACGACGACTGGTACGCAACCTCGTTCGAGACCGACGCCGCCGTCCTTGCGTTGGCGCACCTCGCAGGTGCTGGAGCCGTCCTTGAGCTTGGCGTTGGGACAGGGCGACTCGCCATTCCCCTCGCTCATAGCGGGCTGCGCGTTGTGGGACTCGACGCGTCACAAGAAATGCTCGACCGGCTCCAACTCGCCGATCCGCCTCAAATGGTTCTCCCCTTACTTGGAGATATGGCCGACATCGAGGGCTCATTGCGAAACGCGAAGTGTGACGAGCATTTCACGCTCATCTTCTGTGCTTTCAACACACTGCTGAATGTCGACAGTTTCGATGCACTCGTTCACTGTTTCCAAGGCAGTCATCAGGTCCTCGCGCCAGGAGGACATGTCGTGGTCGAAGCGTTTGTTCCAGTCGACGAATCGACGATCCCCTCCCAATCACTTTCCCCCGCACGAGTTACGACAGATGCTGCTGTCTTCATCGAAACGACCTACGACAGGGAACAATCCCGACTTCATGGTCGACACATCGAAGTTCAACCTGGTGTCGTCACAGTGCGACCGTGGTCAGTTCTCATCTGCGGCCCCGAGCAACTTGACCATGCAGCGCAGGTCGCAGGTCTCGTCCTTGTCAAGCGCCTAAGCGACTGGAACGGAACGCCATTTCACGAAGAAAGCACCACTCACGTTTCGATCTACGCCCCAACCGCATGATTTGAGTCGTCGCTCTCTACGCTGTGGGAATGGCAACCATCAAGGTCAGCACCGTTATCAACGCAACTCCCGACAAGGTCTGGGCCGTTGTTGAACATGTCGCCGATCACGTCGACTGGATGCACGATGCCGTAGCGATCCGTTTCACCTCGCCCACAACCTCCGGCGTGGGAACCACATTCGATTGCGATACCAAAGTCGGGCCGTTCCGCCTTACCGACAAAATGGAAATCACCGAGTGGGAAGACGGAACCACTATCGGGGTCCGCCATGTCGGGATGGTTACCGGAACCGGAGCATTCACGATCTTTCCGATCGGCGACGACCGAGCCGGATTCCAGTGGAAAGAATCACTTCGCTTTCCCTGGTGGATGGGCGGACCAATCGGCGCCGTTGTCGGTGGTCAGGTTCTCAAACTGATTTGGAAGCGGAACCTCAAAGAACTGAAAACGATCGTCGAAGGTTCTGGGTCAGCTCACAGCGCGTGACGCTGCGACCAGACAACCGATCCACAAAACAGCGGTGACGCCAAGCGCCGCCATCGTGCCGGCCCAAGGTGAGCTCACCGCGCGGTCAAGCGCAAAGACAAGTGCTCCGACAGCAACGCCGATGATGAGTCCACCGATGTGCGCCCCGATGGCAATGCCCGGCACTGCGAACGTCAGCAGAACGTTGATGACAACGAGACCACCGATGCCGTTACGCCATACATCGATGCCCGAGCGTCGCTGAGCGACGACTGCAGCACCCATCAACCCGAACACCGCGCCGGATGCACCGACAGTTCCAACCGTGGGCGAAACAAGAAGTGCTCCGAAAGAGCCACCCACGAGACAGGCAAAATAAAGCGCCGCAAATCTCGCTTTGCCAAGAAGTGGCTCAAGCTGTTTGCCGAGCAAGTACAGCAACAGCATGTTCATACCGAAATGCAACAGGCCCGAATGGAGGAAACCTCCGGTGACGATGCGCCACCATTGCCCGTAGGCAACGCCAAGGAACTCTACGGTCGCGCGATTACCAGAGAAGGAGTACATCGCTCCCTGGCCGAGTGTCATGCCCTGCTCGGTCGCTCTCCCCCCGCCGTTGAATAAGGACCCACCGGTCGCAACGATTGCGATGAGGCCGAGCACATTCAACGCGATGAGTACTTCAGTGACGATTGGTCGACCGCCACGCAGCTCACTGAAACGAATCACCGGAGATTTCTTCGCCGCACCCTTGATGCATTCCGGACATTGAAATCCGACAGATGCGGTTGTCATACATGTTCCACAAATTGGACGATTGCACCGCTGGCAACTCACACCCGCTCGATTGTTTGGGTGTCGATAACAGGTCGACATTGGTTGAGTCATTGCAACCCAACTCCCAACAACCTCAAGCCGCCGAACATAGGACTCATTGCCCCGTGAACTGCGCTTTCCCCGGCCCATTCTCGAGAAACGAAGCGACACCGATTCGTGCATCGTTCGTGCCAAACACCTCGATGAATCCGTCTTGTTCGAGCTCAAGACCATCCGCGAGCGAACCTTCGAGACCAGCATCGATTACACGCTTGGCGATCGCATGCGCTTGCACTGGCCCTGAAGCGAACGTGGCCGCAAGTGCCAGTGCTCGGCTCTCGAGTTCTTCGGGTTCAACGACTTCATCGGCGAGTCCGATTCGGAATGCTTCTTCAGCGCGAACCTGGCGCCCACTCAGAATGAGGTCCTTCGCACGCGATGGACCGACAAGTCGAGCCAACCGTTGCGTTCCGCCGCCCCCAGGAATAATGCCGAGGAGGATTTCCGGCTGTCCGAACTTCGCGCTTGTTGAACACACACGAAGATCGCAGGCAAGCGCGAGTTCGCATCCACCACCAAGCGCCGGACCAGCCACGGCCGCGATGACAACTCGTGGAATCGCTGCAACCGCGTTGAGTGCTTCGAGAAAGAGTCGGCCGATCGAACGGGCTTCGTCGGGACCTGAGAACTCAGAGATGTCTGCACCCGCCGCGAAAATTCGATCGCTACCGATGACGACCACCGCACCGGGAGGGTCGGTCGTTAGCGACTCAGCAACGGAACGCAATTGACGCAGCACTTCCGAGGACAACGAATTGACCTTGCCGTTCTGCAGACGGACAACCGCTACGCCATCATCTCTGCGCTCGACTGCAACCAGTTGCTCTGACATGAAGCGACCCTATCGGTTCGCCTTCCAATGGTCAGCGCACGAGCGCCTGAGCTTCCACGACTCGAACGGGGAATTCCGCCGTTCGCGTCACAGTGCCAAGCGGTTCGCCACCCAGTTCGCTCGAGGTCCATTCGACGCCCCACGTCACCGTGACACGTACCCATTCGACTCCCCCACTCGACCACATCGACGAACGAGTGAAGGTATGGGTGCATCCCGACCATTGCTCCGAAGGTCGCCGCCACATGTCGTAGGAAACTCCTTGATCACACCAAATGCGGGTGCCGTCTTCGAATTCCCAGAGCGAGGTTTCAGGCCATGCGTCGACACTCGCCCAGACATCGCCAATCGAAGCGCTGGCCCAGATTCGCTCCCATGGTTCTTCCAACCACATCCACATCGGAAGCCCAACCAACTGCGAATTAGGCGGGTTCACCCGCGGAATCGGTTCAGGAATTTCCAAACGACGCCGAGCTTCATCGACCGCGCGCGCGGTTGCACCAGCCCCTCCAAAAGGATCACGGGGGTCGAATGCCACGTAGCGAGTATGAACTCGTGCGCCTGTCGCGTCGGTACAACCGAGCATGTAGAACTCGCCACGAATCGGATTCGTCGGGCCCGAGACCCAATCGACAACTGGGGTGGGATCGAGCACCGACATTTGGGGCGCAACAACAACGAAGTAGCCGCATCTCCATCGAGCGCCGCTCGATCCACTTGAGCGCCACGAGCCCAACGTCCCGTCCCGGGTCACGACGACGATGGCCTCAGGCGTTCCGTTGGTGATGCGACCAAGCGCCTGGCCCCCAGCGTGGTCGACAGTAACGCCAAGCAGCCCGCTTAGAACCACAACAACGGCGACTACGCCATACCAGCTACGCCGACGACCGCACATCACTGCCACCCCCATGTTCGAAGGTCGCGCAGGGTACCGAGTTACCCAAGAGAATTCGAGAGGCTCTCGATCATTCGATTCAAATTGCCTAGGACATTCGCCTCAAGTGAGAAGTTCGTTCGCCGCAGTCCATGGATCTATGCGGCGCGCTGCAACCTCGCTACGTGCTCGTTGCCAAACATCGCCACCAGAAAGTTCTTCTACCTTTGCTGCCATCAGCGCGTTGACCACGCGGCGGAGTTCCTGATCGAGCCGAAGAGAACGTCGACGTTCAAACTCTCCACTTTCATATGACCACGCGCTATGACGCTGGATCGCAGACCACAACTCATTGGCTCCGCGACCTTCGGTAGCGATTGTCTGCACCACTGGCGGTCGCCACTCTGATCCGGTCCGAAGCGACAACATGCTCTCAAGATCACCAACCGTTTCCTCGACGCCAGAACGGTCGGCCTTATTTACGACGAAGATGTCGGCGATTTCCATCAGTCCCGCCTTGTTGGCCTGAACGGTGTCACCCCATCCCGGATTCACCACAACGATTGTCGTGTCGGCTTCTCCGACAATCTCAACCTCGACCTGCCCAACTCCAACTGTCTCGATGAGCACCCATTGCATACCTGCGGCGTCGAGAACTCGGGCCGCATCCGGCACCGCCACCGAAAGCCCGCCAAGGTGTCCGCGCGTCGCCATCGACCGAATGAAGACTTCTTCGTCGAGCGCGTGTTCATCCATCCGAACTCGATCACCCAAGATTGCTCCGCCAGTGAACGGAGACGAAGGGTCAATCGCGAGCACGCCAACGCTGACGTCGACAGATCGCATCTCGCGAACCAGCGCCGAAGTAAGCGTCGACTTGCCGGCGCCGGGAGCTCCGGTAATTCCAACTGTCGTTGCTGTTCCGGCAAGCGCGTGCGTGACTTCGCTCACCGAACGAGCGTCATCACCACCACGTTCAACTTTTGAAAGGAGCCGCGCTAACGCAGACCTATCTCCGGATCTCGCTGCAGCAAGGAGTGCTGCAGCGTCTACATCAACGGGAGTGGTCATGGCCCCACGCTAGGACAGCGATCGGCGTCACGATCGGTTGCTCAGAGAGAGACTGGGGTTTCACCGATGACGTGGTTGGCCGCACCGGCGTCGATGACTTCGGTGACGCCTGGAACACGGTCGATGAGAATGCGCTCAAGGCCAGCCTTGAGAGTGACGGTTGAGGCGGGACACGAGACACAGGCACCAATGAGTTCTACGGTGACCAAACCGGTCTCTTCATTCACATCGTGCAGAAGGACATCGCCGTTATCGGCCTGAATTGCCGGGCGAATGACCTCGATGACTTTTTCGACCTGTTCACGCACAGAGCGAGTCTACGGAATCAGCAGCGTGACGCCACACTTGGGTTGCGATTCATTCCCACCGTGCGAGACTCTTGGCGTGATAGCAGCCATTCTCGGACACCAAGGCGGTTGGGACGAAGCGCTCTTGGTCCTTGTCCCAATCGCCGTTTTCGTCGGACTCCTTTCGCTCGCATACAAACGAGCGAAAGCGATTCAGGCCAAGCGCCTCAATGACCAAGCCCAAACCGACGCAAGCGCTCCCCCCACCCCTGGGGCCGATTGATGGCGATCGAGTCCGTGCACTTCTTCGCAGATCCTTGCTGCCCGTGGACATGGAACACGAGCCGTTGGCTTGTCGAAGCTGCCGACCGTTCGGGCGTTTCAATCATCTGGCGCACGCTCAGCCTGGCGGAACTCAACAAAGACCGCGAGGTGCCCGAGCATTTCCGACCCAAGCTGACATGCAGCCGACGGATGGCCCGCGTGCTCGAAGCGCTTCGTGCCGAAGGCCGCAATGACGAAATGCGAGCGATGTTCACTGCATACGGCTCTCGTCTTCATCACGATGACCACGATCCAAGCGATGACCTCATCACCACTTGCGCGACCGAGTGTTCCGTCGACAACTCATTCGCCACCGATGCCCTCAATGACGAATCCTGGGACACAGCGATCACTGAATCGGTGGCTGAAGCAATGGAACTGGCCGGACCCGACGTTGGTTCGCCAATCATTGCGGTTCCCGAGTTAGGCCGCGGCTTCTTCGGACCAATCGTGTCTCCACCTCCGACTGGCGACGAATGCCTCGCCCTATGGAACGTCCTCACTGCATCGTTTGAACTTCCTACCTTCTTCGAACTCAAACGAGGGCGGCGCGACGCAGTTGCGTTCGGCCCCCGTCCGTGACGAGTCTCCAACATCGACACCGAGTTCCTCATGACTCGGCAAGAGCGTGGCTTGCGCCACGAAACGATGTCGTCGTCGAACGGCGAACTCACGAGACCTCAAGTTCGTCAACCTTCGAAGCACATGTCGGACCGTTCCACGAATGGCAACGCAACGTCGAACTCAGTGTCGGTACTGATGGTCACACCATTGTCGACGAAATTGTCAACTACCGACTCGCAGTGCCGGTGTGGGGAATCCTCTTTCGACCCGCACTTCGTCACCATCTTCGCCGACCTCCGCGCGCTGAGCAGCACCAACCCTGGTGGGCGCCGCCTGAAGCACTCGATGCACGCGCGGCAACAGTGCTCTCCGTCCTATGCGCTTTTGCCGTCGTCAGTGGCTACTTAGGCACACTCATCACTCAAACCCTCACCTACGCCGCCGATCAATTCGGCGCCGGCACTGGTGAACAGGGAACGCTTCTCGCGATTGTGCGCATTGGCGTACTTCTCTCTCTCGGCATCGTTGTGCTCGCCGACAAACATGGACGCAAACGTGTACTCGTTGGCGCACTGATCGGCGCATGCCTCATCACCGCCGTCGGCGCCGCATCGACGGGAATGGTGTGGCTTGGAATATCCCAAACGTTCGCAAGATCACTTTCGACCGTCGTCGTCATCCTCATTGCAGTCATGGCTGCCGAGGAAATGCCAGCAGGCACCCGTGCATTCGCCGTATCTGTCGTAACGATGACCGCAGCACTTGGCGCTGGATTGTGCGTCCTTAACCTTGTCTATGTCGATGCAGCACTAGGCGCTTGGCGCGTTGCCTATCTCGTTCCACTGATTGCCATCTATCCATGCCTCAAGATGGCTCGTCGACTTCCGGAGACGAAGCGATTCGAATCTCGCCAGCGCAGAGTGGCCGCGGCAAGCGGAAGCGGACTCAAGGATCGGATTCATTGGCGAAGATTCGCCTTGTTGGCAACAGGCGCGTTTCTTTGGTCGCTCTTCCTCGCACCCGCCGCCCAGTTCCTCAACGAGTTCCTCCGAACCGAACGCGGATTCTCCGGCATTCTCATCGCCGTCTTCGTTCTTGCCACCAACACACCAGGCGGAATCGGCATCGTTGTTGGTGGAAAGTTGGCCGACCGTCACGGACGACGCGTCATTGGTGCAATCGGCATTGCCGGAGGCGTGCTGTTTACCGTCGTGTCGTATCTCTCTTGGGGCTGGCCGTTGTGGCTTGCATCGGTCGCTGCTGCAGTTATCGGCGCAGTCGCGGTACCGGCGCTTGCGGTCTATGGACCCGAACTGTTCCCGACAAGCCAACGCGGAACCGCTAACGGTGGGCTTCAGGTTGTGGCGGTGACAGGAAGCAGCCTTGGTCTGCTTACTGTTGGTTGGTTGGCAGATCAGGTAGGCGGACTCGGCCAAGCAATGGCGATCGTCGCAATCGCTCCAGCGTTGCTCGTTGTTGTCGTGTTGATCTGGTTTCCGGAGACAGCACGTCGCGAACTTGAAGATCTCAACCCCTCGGACCAGGAACACGACCGATGAGCGACTCGCGCGGTTAACGCAATTCGCGCATCCAGATACGTACCTGTTCAGCAACTCATCGTCCGATGAGAATACGACGAGCCTCGGAGAGTTCAGCGATTCGCTGAGCTGCCCCAGCGACTTCGGCCCCATGATCGGGATGAACCTCGCGCAAACGTTCGCGATAATTACGTTGCACGTCGCGAGATGACGGCGCGTTTGATTCGCGTGCAAAACCAAGTCGATCCAACGCCCACTTCACCGGATCGCCCACTGCACTTCTCGAACCGGTAACGCCACCCCGAAAGCCGCTGAGCGACGCAATGAGTTCGGGGCCAACTGGGCCGCCCCAAGAAATGGCACGCCGAAGAATGGCCATAACCGGCCGACGCGCCGACGGTGCAAGTGAGCCAGCCGCGTACGCCGCACCAAGAATGTGCTGCTCGGGCGCACCTCGGTCATCGAATTCGAAAGCGAGCGAATCGCCGTTCTCGACCAACCGGTGGGTCACAGCGTCAAGCCCAACAGTGTCGACCTGCAAGCGGAATCGAAGCCGGGGCTGGGAAACGCGGCGACCCGCTTCGAGTTCGTGTGTGAGCGCCTCAAGGTCAGGAACCATGTCCGGGTCGATCTCCGCCACAAAGCGGGCCACAACCCCTCCGAGAAGGACTCCACCAAAGCCTGGGGACGGCTCGCATGGAAGGTGGCTGGTTCCAAGGGCAACCCGTCGGGTGGGCGCGTGAGGACGAGAGCAGAAGATCTCAAGTTCAGCCAGCGCCACCACGAAACGAGGGTATCGCCCTGTCTGTCTGAGGATCCGGTCGGGCGGAGCCGAGGCAGTATCGTCTGCCCCCATGACCGACGTGCCCCTTGACCGCAACATCGCCCTCGATCTCGTCCGTGTGACCGAGGCCGCTGCCCTCGCCGCCAGCCGTTGGATGGGCCGTGGCGACAAGGAAGGCGCCGACGGCGCAGCCGTCGATGCCATGCGCCTTGCCCTTCGGACCGTCTCCATGGACGGCACCGTCATCATCGGCGAGGGCGAAAAGGACGAAGCTCCGATGCTTTACAACGGTGAGCGCATCGGCGACGGCTCACCCCCCGAATGCGATATCGCAGTGGACCCAATCGATGGCACCTCCCTGACCTCAAAGGGTCGAGGGAATGCACTTGCCGTCATCGCCCTTTCAGAAAAGGGTTCGATGTTCGATCCCGGCCCGTGCGTCTACATGGACAAGCTTGCTGTGGGCCCCGAACTCGTCGGAATGTGCAGCATCGAACTCTCCGCAACCGAGAATCTCAAAGTAGTTGCGAAAGCAAAGCGCATCGATATTCGCGACGTCACCGCAGTTGTTCTCGACCGCGACCGCCACGATGAACTCGTTGCCGAGATCCGCGAAGCCGGTGCCCGCATTCGACTCATTCCCGATGGCGACGTTGCTGGCGCGATCACGACGGCATGGCCCGATTCCGGCGCCGACATCATGTTTGGTATTGGCGGCACCCCCGAAGGCGTCATCGCCGCAGCAGCCCTTAAGGGCATGGGTGGCGAACTGCAGGGTCGCCTCTGGCCGCGCGACGCCGCCGAACGCAACGCAGCAATCGCCGCTGGCTACGACCTCAGCAAGGTTCTTTCCACCGACGACCTCGTTGCCGGCGATAACTGTTTCTTTGCTGCCACCGGCATCACCGACGGCGAACTCCTCAAAGGTGTCCACGTCAGCGCCGGTTTCGTTTCAACCCAGTCGCTTGTGATCCGCTCC
>JBIIVE010000047.1:0-16385 GCA_044339605.1 Acidimicrobiales bacterium | reverse complement strand
CTTGAAGAGCGCGAGGACACGTGGGATCGACCAACTCGTACTCATTCCGAGCCGCCAGCTTCGGCTCATGAATTCTCAGTTCAAGGAAATCGCTGCTCCTGGAGGATCAGTGGACGAAATCGTCATCCACGCCTCGCCTCAGAACGTGCTTTCTCTCGGATCACCACTATTTGCGACTGTTGAAAGCTCGAACGGTTCACTATCGGCTCGACTCATCGCCGACCCGAATCTTCGCGATGACTGCGTCACCGTCACCCACGGCGGTCGCGACCCGAATGTGTGCGCGCTTACCGACAACGACGAAGGGGTCGATCCCCTCTCCGGAATGGTTTTGCAGTCTGGGTTTGACGTCAGTCTCCGCGCCGCAGAGTAAGAATCAACTCTTCGCTGCAGCCGCAGCACCAGAAATAATGCTGTTCCACTGAGCTAAATCACGTTCATCGGCAAGACGGCCTGTGCGGGTCACGACATCGACATCGGGCGAGAGCGCACGAAGTGCACCTGCCGTTGCTTGGTCCTTTGGAATGTGCTTGAACGGATCAAAGTTGTAGTGCTTCATTGCGTTTTCGTACGAAACCTTGTTGATGGTCGCGTCGTCAAAACCTTCGAGTGTCTTGAGGAGTTCCTCAGGAGCATTCGGCCACGTGCCGTCCGAGTGTGGGTAGTCCGATTCCCAACAAACATTGTCGATGTTGAAATGGTTAAAGAGCTGTGGCCCGACTGTTTCTTTAATGAAGCACACGAGAATGTGATCGTTGAAGATCTGCGTGGGTGAGCCGGTCTTGGAGAAGTCGTGGTTGATCCAGCCGCCATGACGATCATTGACATGTTCTGCACGCCAGAGGAAATAGGGGATCCATCCGATATCGCCTTCAGTAAGCGAGAACTTCAGCGTGGGAAAGCGTTCCCAGAAGGTTGCCCAGATGAGATCGACAAGCGTGTAGACGGTTCCGGCTGACGACAAGGTCATCGCGACGCCAGCGGGTGCGTCAACTGATGTTGCTGCACTCTTCGATGAAGAACCGAGATGACAACAGATTACGGTGTCGGTGTCGACGCACGCAGCGAACAATGGGTCCCAGGCTCCGGAGTGGATCGAAGGCATGTTGAGGGCTGCGGGATTCTCAGAGAACGTCACGGCGTGACAACCCTTGGATGCGAGCCTACGAACTTCGGCAGCGGCTTCTTCAACGTCCCACAACGGGAGGATCCCGCAAGGGATGAACCGACCGGGATGAGCGGCGCACCATTCATCGATGTGCCAATCGTTGTACGCCTTGATCATTACTTCATTGATCGCGCGGTCAGGACCCTGGTTGAGAACTTGTCCTGAGAAACCGGTCCAGTTGGGAAAATTCAAGCCAGCGAGTTGACCACCGGCGTTCATGTCACGAACTCGCTCGTTGACGTCCCAGCAACCAGGGCGCATCTGGTCATAACGAGACGCATCGACGTTGAAATACTCACGGGGTTTTCCGGCCACAGCATTGAGACCGAGGTTGCGGCCCTTGATGTCGCCGTACCACCACTGTTCGATTCCGTTCTCGTCGGTGAGAACTCGCGGCGCAAATTCTTTGTACTTCGCGGGCACATGTGCATCGAACATGTTTGCCGGCTCAGCAATGTGGTCATCGACACTGATCAGGATCAGATCGTCAGCATTCATTGGGACCCCCTCGGTCAACGCCTGCTTGGAGTTGCCATCATCGCAGACTCTGGCGGTCTCGACACGAACGAAGAAGGGTCGTAGGCCAACTACTTGACCCACGACCCTTTCAATCGAAACGTAAATTTTTTGGCGTTAGGCCCGACTCAGTGCCCCGGTCGTGGTCCTTCAGATTCGATGATCTCAATGAGATAGCCGTCTGGGTCGGAAATAAAGCCCACAATCACTGGCCAGCGTTCGAGACGCTCAGGCTTCATATGTGACTCATATCCGGCGGCGACAGCCTTTTCCCAGGTGCCCACGGCATCGTCGACGTAGATGTAAATCTTCCAGAGGGCCCGGCCATGATCAATCGGCTGTGGCGTCATCGTGGGGTTGAACTTGGCGAGCTGGAGTCGACCGCCATGTTCGCCTTCGGCTCCGGCGAGGTGGACCTCGTTCACATTTGGAATCTCGGTGCGACCGTGCTCAACGAGACCCATGATCTCGGTATAGAAACGCACCGACTCTTCGAGATCGTTTACAGCAATACAGAACTGACCAACTGTTGAACCCATGTGTCCCCCTTGGAATACGGAATGTGGTTGGCAACGTAGCGGAACTGGGGTCACCGTGCCCGCAAGTGGAGACGTAGGTAGGAAGAGTCGGGGTCCAAAAGTGTTTCGATGTGGCACTCTTGCGTGGAGAGCACCGCCGCTGCCGGCATCCATTGATCCGAGCAAGCGACGGCCTGCACACCTGGGGGAACATTGTCTAACCAACCACGAACAGGCGCTGAGAGGTATGCGCGCGGTGCCGAGAAATACCGCGAGGTCTATGGGCCAGACCTGCCTCTCGCCGAACACGGATCGTCGGAGTTCTTTGATCTCATGATCGGACATCTCTTCGGAGATGTCTGGACCGGCGAAGCACTTGATGTGCCAACTCGACGGCTCTTGGTAATGGGAGTGCTCGCCGCTCAGCATGAATTCGACACACTCGGGATTCAGTTCTCGAATGCGCTGCGAACTGGCGAACTCAGTGCCGAACAAGTGCGTGAAGTCGTCATTCAACTCATTCCCTATGTCGGCTATCCGAGCAGCGGGTCACTCTTTCGCGTTTCAGAATCTGCGATTTCAAAATTCGAGGCGGGCAAATGACTTCAGTTGCGATGATCGGTTTAGGTCGCATGGGCGGGCCGATGGCAATCAACGTGATCAACGCAGGAATCGATGTTTCGGTATTCGATGTTTCTCCTGACACCACATCGGTCTTTTCCACCCTCAACACCCGAATAGCGGCTTCACCTTCTGACGCTGCACTCGGCGCCGACGTCGTATGCATCGTGGTGTTCAACGACGAGCAAACGAAGGAGGTTGTCACCGGCAAAGACGGTGTCCTTCAATCGCTGCAGCCTGGATCCGTTATCGCCATTCATTCGACGATTGCACCTGAGACGCTTCGTTCGCTCGCATCGGCAGCTTCTTCGAATGGCGTGCACGTGATTGATGCGGGCATCAGCGGCGGAGAAACTGGTGCTGCGGCCGGGACATTGCTCACAATGGTCGGCGGATCGCCTGAGTCTGTCGCTCATGCAATGCCAGCGCTTGAGGCCTTCTCAAAGGAGGTCATTCATGCTGGTGACCTCGGAGCAGGCCTCGCCTTAAAACTTGCCAGGAACGCCACCGGCTACATCTGGATGGCTGCAATTCATGAAGCGATGCAAATTGCAGCAGCTTCAGGCGTTGGTCTTGATGTTCTCAAGCACACGATCGCCGAGACAGGGGTCTTCGAACAGGCGCTCTCACCGTTTCTTCTTGGCGGGCCATCGCCTCTTTCCGATTCCGATCCAGATTCCATGCGTGAACTTCTCGCCCACCTCTGCGCACTCGCAGAGAAAGATCTTGATCAGGCGCTCGCACTTGCCGGCGAATTGGCCGAGGATGTGCCCGTCACGCAAGCAACTCGGCTCTCGTTCCATCACGTCGCTCGACTCTAGAAATTGTGGGCTGGGGGTCCGGCTCACGTTCACCCCGGCGACCGATGATCGAGAGCCCAGGCCCGTGCGAGCAGAACTAAGGTTCAGATCTGTTCAAAGGGGGAACAATGAAAGAACTCAAAGGCAAGGTTGCAGTCATCACTGGCGGCGCCGGCGGTATCGGAAAGGCCATGGGTGAGCGGTTCTTGGCCGAAGGCATGAAGGTCGTTCTTTCCGACCTCAAGTCCGAGCAACTCGATGGCGTCGTTAATGAACTTGGCGGCGATGGCCGCGAGGTCTTTGGCGTGACCGCTGATGTCTCGAGCCTCGAGTCTGTTGAAGCATTGCGCGACGCGACACTTGACCGTTTCGGAAAGGTCCACGTGGTCTGCAACAACGCCGGTGTGGCTTCAGGTGCGCACGGCCGACTGTGGGAACATGAGATCAACGACTGGCGTTTCGCCCTAAGCGTTCACCTTTATGGAGTCATCAACGGCATCAATGCGTTCGTGCCGACCCTTCTCGCCCAAGACGAAGAAGCGCACATCGTCAACACGTCTTCGAACAATGGTGGCTTCTCCCCCATTGCAATGTCACCGACTTACGCAACATGCAAAGCCGCGGTCGTCACGCTTAGCGAATGTTTGTACGGACAGCTTGCCGAAGTGAACCCGAAGATCGGTGTCTCTGTTCTTTTCCCAACCGGGAAGACAAAGGGCGTGCTGAACACTGGAATTTGGGCCGCAGCTGAACGCCCAGCTGGCTACGAAGCAGATGCTCCGATTGACCACACGCACAAGATGGCCGGCTGGATTGAGTCAATGGAGGCCGCGGGTACGCCGGTTGCCGTGACCCCTCTTTCAGAAGTAGCCGAGCAGGTCATCGAAGGCCTGTACGCCAATCGATTCTGGATGGTTGAAGAAGGGCGCTTCGAAGAGGCCGTGAACGAGCGCACGCAGATCATCTTGAACCGCGCCGCACCCCTCTACCAAAGGTAACGGTTCGTGACTGAACTCATTCTCGACTCGCTGCAACGGCGCATGGCCGCGATGCATTCGCTCTACTACCAGGCCGTCGGTTCGATGGACCTTGAGCATGTCAACCACTTCGAACGCGAGAAGGTTCTCCCCATCGCGTTTTCGCTCTTCCACTACACAAACCAAGAAGACGCGAACTTCATGTTCATCACTGGACAGATGCCGATCTGGAGCGATGAATGGCAGTCACGCGTGCAGATGGCAATCAACGACCACGGCAAAGAACGAACTGTCGACGAAATGGTCCATCAGCGCATCGGTGATTTCGACGCCTTCAAGGAGTACCAGCGAGCGGTCTTTGATCGCACCGAGGCGTACCTCGCCGCCATGGACCCCGCTGATTTCACTCGACTGATCATTGGGCGACCATTCCCACCACAGGTCGCCTCCACCTACAGCGCTCGAGTCGCCGGACCAGAAGGAATCACCGTGCTCGACGGATTCGAGTGCTGGCTTTACCAACACGGACTCCGCCATATGGGTGAAATCGAACTCGCACGCGGTCTCGTCGGCCTCGGCGGAATGACCAGCTAGCCCTTTCGCCGAATTACAGAGCGACGGTTTTCGGTAGATCAGAGTTTCGAATCTCATCGGCCCACGGGTAGTGCATCGGATTGATGCGGTTGTAGGGGGCGTCGACAAGAACCTCGGTCGCCGAATCGGCGGGCTCGGCCTCGCGCATCTTCATCGCAGCACGTGCAGAGTCACCTTCAACAAAAACAATGTCCATGTCGAGTCCATCACGGAGTCGAGAACTCAGACTCCAAACGCCGTGAACAAAGTCCAATTCAACGAGACGTGACGCGCGCTCAAGCGAAGCGTCTTCGCCGCCCCGTCGTTGACGCAGCACGACGCCCGAATGGCCCACGAACGGAACATCGGCAGGCACCAACTTTGTTGGCGGTGAAACAAAAGCTGCTACCGACTGAAAGCAATCCCCTTCGCGCACAGCCTTTTGATCCTCAGGAAATGCCATACGACCCGTGTCGATCAAGCGCTCACGAAGCGTGCTCATATCGTCGAATGCAATCTGAGGATCTCCGGTGAGCGTGTAGATCGTGATGAACGATGCGCGTCCAGTACCGAATGGTGAACCCTCGATGGTTTGACGAGCAGCATGCAGTTCTGGAGTCGCGACGTAACGGTTGCTCAACATCACACCTTCAAGCATCACGTTCGGCGGTGTGTGCTCAAGGTCGTACCAACGGTTCCAGTCCTCGATGACGGCTGCGTCACAGTCGAGGGCGGCGAAGATGATTCCAGACGGTTGCATTCCTGCATTCTGACCGAGGTCAGCAGGGCGCGCCGACACGCTGACGCTAAGGAGGCTCTCCTTGGCGACAACAAGGTGGAAGCGAATCCGCTAGCGGTACGATCGGGATGTGGATGAGACGCTTCCAACCTCAGATCAGGAAGACTCCCCTGCCAACTTCGCCTCGCGATCATTTTCTGCACTTGATGAGTTGATCTGGCGAGTCAGTTGGGACGCCCGACCCAAATATCGCGGGAAGCTCCATGCGATTTCGGCTGCGATAGCCCCGCCCGCTGCGGTTGCCATGATTTTGAACGCGAAACCCGGTCGAAATCGAGTTGCCGCAGGGGTCTACGGAGTTGGCATCTGCGCGATGTTCAGCGCATCGGGCGCGTATCACCGGCTCACCAAGAGTCGGAAGATGGCGAGCGTCTTGCGCCGCATCGATCATTCAATGATTTACGTAATGATCGCCGGCACCTGGACCCCTATCGCCGTTGCGACGCTCCCACCCAAACACGCAAAGATCGTGCTGGCCGCAGTGTGGTCCGCAGCGGGCGTAGCGGCCGGATCGAAAGTAATCCGGCTTAACGAAAGCCAACGGGCAGGTTCGTGGTTTTACCCAGTCCTCGGCGTGGCCGGGGTCGTCCTCGCTCCGTCGGTGGTTCGAGTTGGGGGCAAGCCTGCACTTGTCGGACTCGTTGCTGGAGGTGCGGCCTACCTTGGCGGCGCCGCCGTCTTCGCTGCGCAACGCCCAAACCCTTGGCCGAAAAAGTTTGGGTTCCATGAAATCTTTCATACCGCCGTCGTCCTCGGCGTTGTGAGCCACTACCTCGCGATTTGGCGCATCCTTCGACGCAGCCGTTAATCAAGTCACCGCATCAGCTGCGCCACCGTCGAACCGCAAATGCGCTCCATTCAGATGCCACGCTGGATCACTGACAACAAAGGCGATGAAACGTCCGACATCTTCCGGTGTCGATATGTGGCCCGATGGATTTGCCATACCCGTTTCAAGCGCGAACTTTTCTACCGACGCCCAGTCCGAAGCGATGCCCTTGCGCTCGGCACGTTTCGTGAGCAGTTCGACCACTTCTGGTGTTGCGATCATCCCCGGACTCACACAGTTCACGGTGATGCCGGTATTCGCTAGATGCTTCGCCAAACTCACAGCGATCGACGGCAGAGCACCTTTCGCGGCGTAGTACTCAGGAATGCGCTCGCCTGGGCGGGTTGCACCAACTGTCGAGACGAAAACGATTCGTCCCCAACCGTTCGAACGCATACCGCCAACGAATTCATTCGTCACCCGGATCGCGCTGACAACGTTTGTGTCGTAACTCGAATGCCACGACGCAGCATCGCTGAGGGGCCAGTCACTCCCTTCGGCAACGCCGTAGTTATTCACCACGATGTCGACCCGACTCGATACACGTTCTACTTCTGCTCGAAGTTGGCTCGTGCCGTCATCGGTGCGGATGTCACCGACAACTTCGTGGGCGATTCCCCCGTTCGATCGAATCGAATTGATGGTTTCGGCGCAGGCTCCGGCTTCAAACCCATGAACCAAAACAGTGGCGCCCTCGGATGCCAGCACGCGAGCAGTTCCGGCTCCCGTTCCTCGCCAGGAACCTGTAACGAGTGCGACGCGACCAGAGAGCCCTAATTCCATGGACGGTTGTCTTAGTGCGAAGCGCGAACGAGGCGACCGGGACGAGCACCCGTATCAGAATCGTCTCGGCGAGTGACCACGCCACTAACGATTGTTGCCACGTACCCCGAGGCATTCTGAAGGATTCGACGGCCACCCGCAGGCAAATCGTCGGCAGGATGGGGTGGACGCAGTGTGAGATGGTCGAGGTCAATCACGTTGACATCGGCCTTCTTTCCGACTTCGAGGGTGCCTCGGTCGGTCAGGCCAACAACCTCAGCCGTTAGCGCTGTTTGCTTACGGACGATTGATTCGAGTGAGAGTCGATCTCCGCGAGTTCGATCTCGCGTCCAGTGCGTGAGCATGTACGTCGGCAAGGACGCATCGCAGATAAACCGGACATGAGCTCCACCATCAGAAAGCCCAAGGACCGTGTCCGGATTCTCGAGCATGACGGCGAGATGGTCCTGAGAGCCATTCGCGTAGTTGGTGAACGCCCCAAGCAGAAGCGCACCGCCGGCGATTGAGTCGTAAAGAACCTCCCAAGTGTCCTTGCCGGTCGCCTCAGCGATTCCGGCAATCGAACGATCTCGAGTGGGCTCGTAATCGGGCGGATCCCCAAGAACAAAAAGTCTCTCGAACATGTAGGCCATATTGTCGGCGATTGACTCGTACTGGCGGTTCGGATCTTCGGGCAAATTCTCTTCGGCGAGAATCGCAGCCTTCACCTCTGGCTTTTGCAACTCGCGCAGAAGCGCTTCGTAGGAAAGTTCTGACTCAAGACGTCGGAATGTCGGCCTGCGCATAAGGCCGTGGTACGTCGCAACCCCGATCAACATTCCACCCGGACGACCAGCGACCTGGGGCACAAGCTGTGCACCTTCAGCGTTGGCTTTCGCAACCGCTGACAACTGTTCTTTCCATAGATCTGGAGCGCCCATGGACTGAATCATCAGAAACGTAACCGGAGCACCTGTTCGCTTCGATACCTCAGCCAACAGGGCGATCTCGTTCAGGATGGTTTCGTAATCTTCGCCGGTTTCACCAGTTGGAACTGCTTCAAAGAGTCCACCGCCCGCATCGACCATTGCTTGAGCAAGAGCGACGAGTTCGGTCGAATTCGCGAATGTTCCCGGAACGAGTTCGCCATCAAGCGTGCGATGGTTCAGCGATCGTGACGTTGAAACACCAATCGCTCCTGCTTCAATCGAAGCTCGGACATGCGAAGCCATCTCGGAAATTTCGGTTTCCGTCGGTTCGACATCGAGCGCGCCTCGATCTCCCATTACGTAGACGCGCAGTGGAGCGTGCGGGAGGAACGCTGCGAGATCCATGGAGTACTCACGAGCGGCGAGAGCGTCGAGGTACTGGGGAAATGTCTCCCACGACCACTCGATGCCCTCATGAAGCGCCGTCCCCGGGATGTCTTCGACACCCTCCATAAGTTCGACAAGCCACTCCTCTTTACCAGGGCGAACCGGAGCAAACCCAACGCCGCAGTTACCGACCACCACGGTCGTAACGCCGTGACTTGCAGAAGGATCAAGAACGGGATCCCAAGTTGCCTGCCCGTCGTAATGAGTGTGGATATCAACGAAGCCTGGCGAAACAATGAGCCCCGTTGCATCGATCGTCTCGCGAGCGTCGCCACCGACAGAGCTTCCGATTTCGACAATGACGCCATCCCTGATGGCGATGTCACCGACATAACTTGGCGAGCCAGTGCCATCGACAATGGTTCCGTTGATGATTTTTAAATCGAACATCTTGTGACCCTAGGCCTGCGCAACCTTTGAGCGCACGACTTCTGATCCAGAACTACCCTCCGTTGGTGTCGGGGCATGCAGCCCCTGAGGACAGGGAGAAGCCAATGTCAGCTGCCGACTGGGATCAAATCGTCGATGTCGTCATCGTTGGATCCGGTGGCGCTGCTCTCGTGGCGGCGACGATGGCCGCAGATGAGGGCGCAAAGGTTCTGGTCGTCGAGAAGGACGAACTGCTGGGTGGAACCACCGCAGTTTCAGGCGGGGGAATTTGGCTTCCCAATAACCATGTAATGGCCGAAGCGGGGATCCCCGATTCCAAAGAGGCTGCGCTCACCTACATCGAGCGTGCGTGTGACGGACGAGCTCCCGACCCAGCGCTGCTCGAGGTGTTCGTTGACACCGCACCGGAGATGCTCAAGTACCTCGTCGAACACACGCCAGCCACGTTTCATATTCAGCCACTGCCCGATTACTACACGCCATGGGGCTGGGAGGGACACCTTCCCCGACCCGGTCGCACCGTGGAAGCCAACCCGTACCCCGTTGGCGAACGTCTTCCGGAGTGGAAAGACAAGATCGTCAAGCGCGGCACGCTCATGTCGCTCGGGGCGGCGACCACACTCACCGAGGACTTCATGCCAAGAACTCCCGAGATCGAAGCGGAACTCGCTCGTCGCGAAGCCGAGGACGTCCGGCCAAAAGGTGCCGCCCTTATCGCCGCACTTCTTGAGGGACTCCTTGATCGCGGCGTCGACATTTGGTTGTCGTCGCCAGCCAAAGATCTCGTCACCGATGAATCTGGTTCTGCCGTCGGTGTCGTCGTTGAACACGAAGGCAAACGCACACGCGTTGGAGCCCGTAAGGGCATCGTCCTCGCATGTGGCGGATTCGAATGGAACCGAGACATGGTCATGACGCACCTTGGTTACGACGTAAAGCCGCTAAGCCCAGGCGGAAACACTGGTGACGGACTCAACATGGCGATGAGAGCCGGAGCTCAACTCGGTAATACCACCTCGTACTGGGGTACTCCTGTGATGTTCGACCCCGACATCACTCGCAACGGTGAAATGGTTCCGCAGTTCGAATGGGGTCGCGGAGAACCGTCCTCGATGGTTGTGAATCAAAAGGGCAAGCGCTTTGCTAACGAGGCACTCCCCTACAACGATTTCCCGAAAGCATTCGGAGTCTTCGATAACAACAATCAAGAGTTCCCGAACGCGGGACCGTGCTGGCAAATCTTCGACAACACTGTGCGCTCAAAGGTTCGCGTGTTGTCGATGTTCCCCGGCGAACCGGACCCAGAATGGGCAATCAAGGCCGACTCCATTGCTGAACTGGCTTCGCTGATTGACATCGATCCGCATGCTCTCGTTGCGACCGTTGAACGATTCAACGAGAACGCTGTGAACGGCGAGGACCCTGACTTCGAACGGCACCGCAAAGGCCTGATGGGACCTGGCGCAGTCAAGCCACTCACCGAAGGACCGTTCTATGCCGTGCGCATCTACCCCGGCATGCTCGGCACCAACGGCGGTCCGATGATCACCAAAGACGCCGAGGTTCGTCGCCAAGGCGGCGGAGTGATCGAGGGTCTCTATGCTGCGGGAAATACAGCAGCGAATGTCTTTGGTTGGGCCTACCCAAGTGGCGGCGGCACGATCGGCAACGGCACCGTGTTCGGGTACCGAGCCGGGATCCACGCAGGATCCCGACCGGCACGCGACATCTAAAGAACTACTCGGCTTTCGGGATCACGCCACCGGCAGCGATCCATCGGCCAATAACTTCGCCGGCTTCGGCTGGTGAGTACACATCTTCCTCGTAGCTCCACTTTCCATTACCGGCGTAATGGAGGATCGTGTTGACGTCGAAGCCGTAGTAGCCGTCGTCGCCGTCGGGCGCAGGAAGAATGTTCGGAATCAACGCGCTGATGCGGTTGCCCTCGATGAACTTGTATGACACCGGAAATTCCATCGTTGGGAATGGCTGCATCACGCCGTTGATCCAGTCGCGGATCTCTTTCTGACTCTTGAAATAGCCATAGTGATGTTCGCGATAGTGAGCGTCATCGGTGAACTGATCGGCCCACTGGTTCCAGTCACCCGTCGCCACCGCGATCTCGCCACGCTTGCGGTAGTTCTCGAACTCTTCCTCGATTTCCTCACGAGAGAAGGCGGGCTCAGGAACCTCCGGCGCCCAATCTTCGATGCCTTCGAGCGACCAATCCTGAGGCGTCTCGCGAGTTCCACCGGCCCTGATCCAATCCACAAACACTCGACCAGCATCTTCAGGGTTGTAGTAATCCCCCTCGAAGCTGAACTTCCCGTTTCCGGCATATTCGAGAATTGTGGTGTTCGGGAATCCGAAGCGTCGTCCGGTTCCGGTTGGGTCGGGAAGGTTGTTCCAGATGTAGAAGCTGATTCGGTTGCCTTCGATCATGTACCAATCGATCCAAAGCGTCATGGTCGGATACTCCGCCATGCACTCGACGATCCATTCCTCGATAGCGGCCCGACCGTTGAACACACCCAGGTTGTGCTCTTCGTAAAGAGCATCCTCGGTAAACAGTTGCGCCCATCCGGCCCAATCGTGGGTCTCGATGCCGCGGCGTCGGAACTCAGCGAATGCAGCTTCAATTTCTTCACGGGGGTACGTCGTCATTGAAATCTCCTTAGGTACGAAATCTTGGTGAACTACGGACGAGAAAAGTCGCGGTTTGCTTGACGCGGAGGCATCTTCATCCCGGCAGGGGCAACCCAACCTGAGGCAGTGAGGTCCTCGAAAACATGAACCATGTTGAGTAGGTCTTCTTCATAGCGAAACTTGCCGTTGCCGGCGTAGAGAAGGGTCGTGTACGCAGATTGTTGGCGTCCATCGGGAAATACCTGCCGGTACTTAATAATGATTTCGTCACCGTTGACAAACACCCCGTCGACGGGGAACCTCCACTCTTCGATTCCGGTCATCGAGTCGAGGAGGAACTCGCGAATGGCGTCGATGCCTTCCACTCGGCCCCACGCCGGATCGATGAACACCGCATCATCGGTAAAAAACTGTGTCAGGTCGACCCAAGGGCGCTTACCCTCGTCAACCTCGGCGCGGAACGCTAAGTAGCGTTCAAGTACGGCCTTCAACTCTGGTGAAGCGTTCTCCACAACATCCCCCTCGTCCCCCGACTGGTGGCCTCACACTATCGGCATTGCGAAATCGACGAGCGACTCATCGCTATTGCGAAAAGTCGGCACTCATGTGTCGGCGGCCAAACGGCCGTGGCAACGCAACGGTTCGATTTCTGACAATCTGACGACGCGACATTTCGTTGTCGGGAGCACTACTTGCAGGGGGAATTTCCATGGGCGACACAATCGATACCGAGTACATCCGTCGGGCAGTCGAGTATTCCGATCTCGCGGCACTGCGCATCTCGATCTTTCAGGCCACGGGAGATGAGGAAATTGGACGTCTGGGCCCGGTCGCAACCCTGAGCGAGGACGACAAGGCCCGTCTCAAGGAACGCTGCATCGAACTCATCGATAGCGACCTCGCCTCCTGGACACTCAGCTCCCCGTCTGATGACGAGATCAACTCGATGCTCGACATGGTCCTCGGCAAGCCGACCTCACCAGGTGACTTCGAACTCCGCAAGATGGTTCTGTCATTCGAGGACTTCCCCGGATTCGCTGAATGGTCGAGTCCCGAGGCCACGGCTCCCGAGGGCTTCCATGTCGCCATCATCGGCGGAGGATTCAACGGCATCGCCACCGGCGTGCAGTTGGCACAACTCGGGATTGACTTCACCGTGTATGAGCGTCGCGATGAACTGGGCGGCACCTGGAGCATTAACCGCTACCCCGACATTCGCGTCGACACACTGAGTGCGTCCTACGAGTTCAGTTTCGAAAAGGAGTATCCGTGGACCGAATACTTCGCCCGCGGACCCGAGGTGAAGGGTTATCTCCATCACATCGCCGAGAAGTTCGGTGTGTTGGAAAACGTGAAGTTTGGCCACGATCTCGTTGAAGCGCGGTTCAACGATACGACCAAGTTGTGGCATGTCACCTTCCGGATGAGCGACGGTTCGACCGTTTCCCGCGACGTCAACGCAATTGTCAGCGCAGCGGGTCTTTTCGCAAACCCGAACTTTCCCGACTTCCCCGGTATTGAAAATTTTGGCGGCACGGTCATTCACCCCACCCAGTGGCCCGAAGCTCTTGACCTCAGTGACAAACGCGTCGCCGTGATCGGGAATGGCTCCACCGGGGTGCAGCTGCTTGGTCGTGTTACCGAGATGTCCAAGCACGTCACCATGTTCCAACGCACACCACAGTGGATCAGCCCACGCGACAAGTACGGCAAGCACGTCGAGCCGGAGATCACTTGGCTCACGAGCGCCGTACCCGGTTACTGGAACTGGTGCCGGATCACTTCAATCATGCACCTGTTCGATTTCGACAAGGACTTTCTGATTCGCGACGAAGAGTACGAGAAGACCGGCGGACAGATCACCGCCAAGAGCGACTTTGTTCGAAACATGCTTCTTGACTACATCAAGTCCGAAACCGGTGGTCGTCAGGACCTCATCGACAAGTTGATTCCTGACTACGCCCCCATGGTTCGTCGACCAATCGTCGACAACGGTTGGTACCGAGCTCTCACTCGCGACAATGTCGATCTCGTCACCGAAGACATCGTGCGTTTCACCGACACTGGAATCGAAACAGCCGACGGCGTGCACCATGAACTCGACGTTGTTGTTTCCGCAACCGGTTTCGACATCGTCAAGTACCTCTGGCCGGCCGAATACTTCGGTCGCAATGGCCTCAACCTCCACGAAAAGTGGGAAGAAGAATCGCCGATGGCCTACGTCGGGATGATGGTTCCAGGGTTCCCGAACCTTTTCACCCTCTATGGGCCGAACTCTCAGCCCGTCTCTGGCGGCGTTGCGCTTCCCGCTTGGTACCAAATGTGGGCAGGCTTTGTTGCACGTTGCCTCATCGGGATCATCGAGCAGGGTAAGCAGACCGTTGAAGTCACCGATGAAGCCTTCCGCGACTACAACGACAGACTCGTCGTGGAATCCCAGAAGCTCATCATGGTGACCGAAGAAGCATCGGCAAAGAAGAACTACTACGTGCAAAACGGACGCATGCAGGTCAACGCGCCGTGGGAAACGCATGACTACTACCGAATGACGTCGTACCCCGATCCCGAAGCGATCATTTTCGAATAACGTTGCTGGTTCAAAGCTACGAAGCTTCGAACCAGCAACGAATTAGGAAAGTACGTAGTCGTCGATAGTGATGTCGCGGGTCCACGCCCAGTAATCAACGAGCCGGAACGGGCTCACCGTGTGAATTTCGCCAGCATCATTTCGGAAGTGCGTATGCGTGATACTTGGATGTGACCACACCATCTGCTTGATGAGTGCTTGGTGCTTGGCGTGGTACGCCTCGTAGAGCTCTAGCTTCGGTTCCATCGACGTTGCTCCGCTGCTCGCAAGTTCGTCGAGGCACTTGCTGATGTATCTCATTTGGCATTCCGAATGGAAGATCAGACTTCCCCCGTGATTGAGGTGTGTGCTCGGCCCGTACATCATGAAGAGGTTCGGAAATCCTGGAACCGTGATGCCAAGGTAGGCCGACGGACGATCGCTCCAGAAGTCATTGAGCGACACACCGTCGCGACCGACGAACTCCATCGGGAAGAGCACCTTGCTCATTTGGAATCCGGTTGCGAAAACGATGACGTCGGCGTCATAACGCTGACCATCGGCCGTAACGAGCCCATTCGCATCGATGTAGTCGATCTCCGTGCGCACTAGTTCAACGTTGTCGCGCTTCAACGCACGCAACCATGAACCGTTGTCCTGAAGTGTCCGCTTGCCTGTCGCCGGGTAATCAGGGACAACCTTTGCGAGTAACTCCGGGTCGTCTCCGACCTGCCCGGCAATCCAGTCGGTGAACATCTGGCGAGCCATATCGTTCGCCGCGTTGATCGAACGATCTTGGTGGGGCCAATCTGGATCGATGACTGCGTTCGCAAGCGACCCATCGCATCCAGGCCAGAACAAAAGAAAGCGATACCAGCGTCCGTAGAACGGGAGATGCTGTATCGCCCAGGTCATCCCTGCTGGAACTTTCTCGTGATAATTCGGATTCGGGAACATCCACTGCGCCGTGCGCTGAAACACAACAAGTGATTCAACATCTGGAGCAATTGTCGGTGCGATCTGAAAGCCACTCGCGCCCGCTCCGATCATGAGAACACGTTTCCCAGTGAGGTCGACTGAGTGATCCCAACGAGCTGAGTGGAACGATGGACCCGAGAACGAATCAATGCCAGGAATGTCGGGAATCTTTGGACGATTTAACTGCCCGACGGCGGTAACGACTGCTCGAGCGTCGAGCACCTGCTCAGCACCATCCGATGATCGGACGGTGACATGCCAAAGACCAGCAGCTTCGTCCCAAACGGCGCGAACCACTTCAGTCGAAAATCGGATGCTCGACCAAAGATCGTGCCGGTTCGTGACTTCTTCGAAGTACGCACGAATTTCCGGCTGCTTGGCGAAGTACTCCGTCCAATGGTCTGAGGGTTCGAACGAATAGCAATAGAAATGGTTGCCAACATCGACGCGACACCCTGGGTAGGAGTTTTCGTACCATGTGCCACCCACACCGGCGTTCTTCTCGATGATGGTGAACGGAATACCAGCCTGCTTGAGTCGGATACCAGCAAGGACACCCGACTCCCCTGCTCCGATCACCACCACGGGCAACGCTGCACGAGCCTCAGCCGATGAATGGCTCACGACACTTCGCTGATCGCTGCCGTCGAGCTCCATGTCTTCCAACATCATCGGCACGTACTCAGCAGGAACTTCCTCGCAAACCAACCACGCCATCATCTCGCGCAACAGCGCTTCATCGGGCGGTGGCGGCAGAACGCAGCCGGCATCACGGAAGCCGATGATTGCCTCGAGGGCTCGGGCACGAATCTCTGCCTTCTGATCCTCAGGGAGGTAGCCCTGAATCTCGTTAAGGAACAAGCCCA
>JBIIVE010000124.1:0-4589 GCA_044339605.1 Acidimicrobiales bacterium | reverse complement strand
CCACGAGATTTCTGTGGCCGACACGGTGGAAGTCCATGTCCCCGAATTGGTGCCGGTGACAGCAGTTGCTCCGCTCGGTAGCGCCACCCGAACGCCAGTGACGGGGTTGCCGTTGCAACCGTGTTCAATCGAAACGGTGATTGCGGTGCGGCCGGCCTGCTCGGCTTTTGCGCTGGCGTCGGCGTGGGCAAATGCAGGCCCCGCTAACGCCACCAGCGCGGTGAGCGATGCAGCGGAAGCAATGAGAAAGCGTCGGGGGAGGGTCATGTGCATCCTTGACTGTGGTTAGCGACGGACGGGAACTTCGAATGAGGTGCGTTGTTCAGTGAAGTCGCCGGTTCGAACTGCGATCGTGATGGTCCATGTGCCAGGAATCGAGAGTTCGTTTCCTTGAATCACAAACACTCCGGGCTCTGAGGCTGGCACCTGCCGGGTGATGGGCTCAAGTCCGGCCGAGGGTTGGGAGAATTCAATGCTCATGCTGGTGGCCACATTGATTGGTTGTCCGGTCCCATCGGTGTATCGGACGGAAACGGTATTTGGTCCGACAATCGCTGGATCAACAGAAAGTTGGACATTGCCGGTGTCGACCCGTTGGGTGATATCTACTCGGTCGGTCTTCGCGACGACTGCGGTTCGAGCGGGGGGAACGTTGACAACAATCGCGGTCAGCGCGAGTACTGCAACGAGGAGTACCGCTTCGGTTCGGATCGTGCGGAGAAGAGTTGCCCAACGAACCGCTAATTCATCGGTGTTCGCTGTTGGGCTGGTGAGCGAGGGTACGAGCGTGCGTCGGTTCCATGCAGCGATGAGCACGACGATGAGGGTCAGGCCGATTTTGGCGAGAACGAGCTGACCCCAAGTTGTAGTGAGGATCGAGTTCAGATTCGCGTCGGAGCCGGTGATGGTGAGAGTCAGACCGGCGATGGTGAGAGCAATGACCGACCAGAAGGCCATCAGCGAAAATCGACCGATGATCCCAGCGGTTGAGCGAACCGTTTCAGGGGTGCGCAGCGAAAGCACCATCACCAAACCAACGAGTCCGCCAAGCCAGAGCGCAGCCGCGGTGGCATGGATGGCATCGGCAGCCAGAGAGATGGCGGTGGGGGAGAGTTCGGTCGCGTGGCCCCACACAGCGAACGAGACGGTGGCAGCAAGACCGCCAGAAAGGGCAAGCGACTTCGCCACCACCTTCTTGGGGATGTCGGTCGAAAGGTGGACTGCAGCCAAGCCAATCATCAACAACGCGAGCGACCAACCAAGGTTTTGGTTGAGAACATCACGAAGCACGTTGGAGTCGGTGACAGCCCCAGCGCCCTTACCCGTGAGCAGCGCAGCCTGGCTCATCACGATGCCGATCGCGCTGAACAGAGCAAGGATCGAACCAATGCGAACAAACGGAACAATCCGCCAACGATCCTCAGCGCGATCGTGAATGAAGGCCAAGAAAAACGCGACACCCGCGGCCACGAGTGCAGCGAGGTACATGATGAAGCGAGAAATACCGCCGATGATTTCCCAAAGCCGATCGCCGCTTGAACTCGGCTGCGCGCTTCGGTCAAGCGCCCCGTTACCCACACCAAAGAGAATCGAGCCGCTTACAGGGTGACCATCGGCAGAAAGAACCCGATACGTCGCGACATACGTGCCGTCGGACAAGGTCTCACTGATTGGTGCAACAAGTGTCCGACCGCCGACAATTTCGCTGTTTCCGGTATCGACAGTCTTTCCATCGGCATCGAGAACACTGAGCCCGCCCGAAATCGTCGTTACTGCTTCACTGAAGGTGATTCGGATCTCGCTCGGCGAGGTGAGAACAGATTGTCCGTCGGCGGGGGAAGAGCTTTCCAGCGTGGCGTGAGCCGACGCAGCGGTCGTACCAAGAGCGAGAACTCCAACCAGAATCGCGAGTGCGGCGACGAGTTGTCGGGCAATACGGGACATGTGCTCTCGTTTTCCGCGGGTTGGGCAAGACTGTGAGGCGGGTTGGGCAAGACTGTGGGAGTGACCAATCGTATTCCCATCCCTGAAGCATCCCGGCGCGGTCATCGCAATGTCTGAGCGCGAGTCAGCGATTGCTGTCGAAGGGCACAACGTGACGCTCGCGTATGGGCGTCACTCCGTCCTGCGAGACGCGTCGTTCGCGTTGCCGATCGGTGCGGTCACTTCGTTAGTTGGTCCCAACGGTGCCGGGAAATCCAGTTTGTTGAACGCGATTGTGGGTTTGTTGCCGGTGGAGTCAGGAACGCTGACGGTCGCGGGTGGAGTACCAACCGACATGCGCCGCCGTGTTGCCTACGTCATGCAATCGGCAAAGGTCAATGATCAATTACCAGTCACGGTTCGTGAAGTTGTCTCGATGGGTCGATTCGCAACGCGCGGCGCCTTTGGTCGGATGACAGATGAAGATCGGCAGATTGTTGATGAGGCAATGGATCGCCTTGAGTTAGGCGACCTCACTCGCCGCCATCTTCACGAACTTTCCGGTGGGCAACGTCAACGTGTTTTTGTTGCTCAGGGTTTGGCACAAGGAGGTGACATCCTCCTCCTCGACGAACCGGTGACGGGTCTTGATGTCGTAAGTCGTCAACACATTCTTGACGTCGTCGACCAAGAGCGAGACGCAGGTCGCACCATCGTGATGACAACGCACGACCTTGCCGAAGCAGCCGAGACCGATCACGTGGTGCTGTTGGCTGGTCGTGTTGTTGCGAGCGGCACTGCTGACGAAGTCCTCACTGCAGCGAATCTCGCCGAGGCCTACGGCGGGCGCTTGTTGCGTTTGGCCGATGGAATCGTGCTTATTGACGACCCGCATCATCACGCGCATGGACACGACCACACCGTGTGTGAAGACGACGACGAGCGTTAGCGGTTATTCAATGCGGCAATGACCGCGTCGTGCACAACACCGTTCGATGCCACGCCCGAAACATTGGAACCGGGAACGAGTGAAACCTCTTTGCCGTCGGTACCGGTGAATTTTCCGCCGGCTTCTTCGAAGATCACTGGCATTGGCGCAATATCCCACAGTGAAACCTGGGGATCGACCATCGCGTCGAGGGCGCCACACGCAACCATGGCGTAGCCGTAGCCGTCGCCCCAAGTTCGTAATTCAAATCCTGCTCGCGTAACGCCGAGCAAAGAATCCTCGTCCCAAGTTCCGAAACCACTCGTGGAAAGCACACAGCTCGACGGAGTATCTCGGTTGCTGACGCGCACTGGACGGCCGTCGCGGAAACACCCGAGACCGCGACCGGCATACACGGTGGTGTTGAGTGCCGGGAGATTGATGACGCCGATGAGTGGTCCGTGTTCGTCGACCACTGCAAGAAGGTTTGAATACAGCGGCACTCCGCGAGTAAACGCTTTGGTGCCATCAATGGGGTCGACAATCCAAGTTCTTGTGCTGGTGCCGATGTAATCGTCGAGTTCTTCACCGAGCACGGAATCCTCAGGATGAAGGGCCGCGAGGCGATCTCGAACGATTTGTTCGGCACCGCGATCGGCTTCAGTTACTGGTGTGCCATCGCTTTTGGTGATGATGTCCAATGCGGGGTTATCGAACCACTGCATGGTGAAGGCACCAGCGGCGCGGAGAATCTCGACCGCATTGGCGAGCATGGTTTGGTCAGCGGGCGGACCCGGGGGGAGAAGAGCCACAGGTCAATGCTGACACGACAGCAACGCGAATCGGTGTCGCTTTTAGTACTTCGACCCTTGGGGAGTTGCGCCGAGATCGACTAACTGGTCGAACCATGCACTGGCCACAACCTTTCCGAGCATTCCGGCGGCGAGATCCTCGGGCATGGTGAATTCGATGACGTGATCGACGCCATCGATCTTCATCGTGAGTTGGGGGCGCATCATTGTTGGTCGAGGGCCAAGAACAATGTCGCTCGGCCACGAATCAAAGATTGTCGTTCCTTCGAGGTTTTCGTCGGCCTTCTTGGTTCGCGATCGAGGGTTGGGCCCGAAGGTGAATGACAACCTGCCGCCGGCGAAGTCAAGAGTTCCGCGTCGGCGACCGTTCTCGCGCCGGTTGGGTGCTCGGGTGACAGGAACCGAGACGGGGTCATCCTCGGCAGTCGCTCGGACAAGTCGCCCGGGCGCAATCGCGTGTTGTTCTGCGCCGTCGCCGCGAACAACTTGAATCGTGTTGGTGGCGACGAGTGCACCGATGACGAGCAACGGAAGAAGTAAAACCCAAGGCGCACCGACAGAAAGTAGGAAAAGAAGCAGAAGTGCAATGCCCCACCACACAACCAGATTGATGTTCCGTCGCGCACGTGCCTTGGCGCGCGTTGGATTTGGATCGGGAGTGTGATTGATGCGAGCCACTTCAGGAGGCTCCGAGTTCTCGCAACTGCGCGTACCACTCGCCAACAACGGTTGGTCCGACAAACGTTGCACCGAGGTCCCATGCAGGGAAGAACCTCACGGAATGAGTGACACCATCAATTGAGAGATCGAGTTGTGGCCGCATAAAGCTCGGCACGGTGATGACCTCGACACGATTGATTGCCGCGTCGAAGCGCACTTGGTCCTTGAGACATTCGAAACGAAGTTGTTTCCCATCGCAGATGAGA
>JBIIVE010000123.1:0-4601 GCA_044339605.1 Acidimicrobiales bacterium | reverse complement strand
GTTCCCGAATAGAGCCGTTCAAGGCCCCAACCGGAACTCGCGACGTCCTACCTCCCGAATCTGATCGCTGGCAGGCCCTCATTGCGCTTTTTGCCAGCCATGTAGCCCGAGCAGGGTATGGGTTGGTTCAAAGCCCGATGTTCGAGGAAATCGGCGTGTTCTCTCGCGTTGGCGAGGGGACCGACCTTGTTCGCAAGGAGATGTACGACTTCCACGACAAAGGTGAACGCCACATAGCGTTGCGCCCAGAAGGCACCGCGTCAATCGCCAGAGCATGGATCCAACATGCACAGGGCGAAGCGAAGCCCTGGAAGGTTTGGTACGCGGCTCCGTCATTCCGGTATGAACGTCCGCAAGCGGGCCGTTTCCGCCAGCACCATCAGCTTGGGGCTGAAGCCATCGGTTCCGACGACCCCGATCTCGATGTCGAAGTCATCGCCATGCTTCACGACTTTTACGTATCGGTTGGACTCAAGCAGGTCACGCTTCTCATTAACTCAATGGGTACAGCCGACGACCGCCGTCGCTACATCGAAGACGTGCGCGCGTGGCTCAACGAACGACTCGACACGCTCGATCCCAAAGACGCCGAGAAGGTCGTCGATCACCCGATGCGTGTGCTCGACTCGAAGCGACCCGTCACCATTGCGGCAATCGCCGACGCGCCTCGCATCACTGATCGACTTTCTCCCGAAGCTGCCGAGCGTTTTGAGCGTGTGAAGTCGGGCCTCACAGCCCTTGGCATCGACTTCACCGTTGAGCCCCGGTTGGTGCGCGGTCTCGACTACTACACCCACACCACGTTCGAGTTCGTGAGCGGTGCGCTCGATGCGGCCCAATCAACCATCGGTGGTGGCGGTCGCTACGACGGCCTTATTGAATCGCTCGGTGGGCCGTCTGCTCCTGGAATCGGTTTTGGTTCCGGCATCGAACGAGTGCTGCTTACCTGCGATGCCGAGGGCGTGTTCCCCGCTCCGACGAGCTCTACCGATGTTTTCGTAGTCGACACCACCGGTGGCACTGCTGCTCGCGATTTCACCATTGAACTGCGTCGCGCTGGCATTAGTGCCGAGCGTGCATTCGATGGTCGCTCAATGAAGTCACAAATGAAATCTGCTGATAAGTCCGGCGCTGCGTTTGTCTGCATCATTGGTGACGACGAAGCCGCAGCCGGCACCGTGACAATCCGTGACCTGCGCGGCGATACCGGACAAGAAGCGGTCGATCGTTCGACTGCCGCTGTCGTACTGGCCGCTCGACTCTCCTGAACCCGAAGGACCTTCTGTGACTGATTCCGTTTCTATGCGCACTGACCATTGCGGAACGCTTCGAGCCTCCGACATCGGTCGCGAGGTCGCGGTCTGTGGTTGGGTGGCCCGTCGCCGCGAACACGGTGAGCATCTGGCATTCATTGACCTTCGTGATCACACCGGTCTCGTGCAGTGTGTGGTCGACGGGGCTGCCGATCTTCGCTCGGAGTACGTGGTCCGCATCACGGGCACCGTGCGCCAGCGTCCCGATGGCACCACAAACGACAACATGCCCACCGGCGAGATCGAAATCGGAGACTGCCGCGTCGAAATCCTGAATGTTGCCGAACCGCCTCCGTTCCAACTCAACGATCGTGTCGAGGTCGACGAAATGGTTCGCCTCGCTCATCGCTATGTCGATCTGCGTACCGAGCGCATGCAGCGCAACCTTCGTATTCGCGCCAAGGTCAACGCTTCGCTGCGGCGGGCAATGGACGACCAGGGTTTCGTAGAAATCGAAACCCCCATGCTCATTGCGTCCACCCCCGAAGGGGCACGGGATTTCGTCGTGCCCAGCCGTTTGTCTCCAGGTTCGTTCTATGCCCTGCCGCAGAGCCCCCAGCTGTTCAAGCAACTGTGCATGGTTGGCGGTATCGACCGCTATTACCAAATTGCTCGTTGTCTTCGAGACGAAGACCTTCGTGCCGATCGCCAGTTTGAGTTCATGCAACTCGACGCCGAAGCCAGCTTCGTTTCGCAAGAAGAAGTTCTCGCGTTCATTTCTTTCGCTGTCTCTGCTGCGGTCGAAGAAGTCACCGGTCAGAAGATGGGCGACGTTCCCCGCATGACCTGGCAAGAGGCGCAGGAACGTTTTGGCTCCGATAAGCCCGATATTCGCTTCGGTATGGAACTCGTTGAGCTCACACCGAACTTTGCCGCCACAGAGTTCAACGCCTTCAAGGCTGATTGTGTGAAGGGCATCGTGGTCGACGGGGGAGCAGAGTTCACTCGCTCCAAGCTCGACGAACTCACCGATAAGGCGAAGCGCTGGGGCGCCAAGGGCCTTGTGTGGATGCGGGTCAAGGACGGCGGCGAACTCGATTCGCCAGTCGCCAAGTTCCTTTCCGCCGAAGAACTCACTGGCCTTGTCGCAACCACCGGAGCAAAGACGGGCGATCTCCTTCTTCTGGTCGCTGACGATCGCCCCAAGGTTTGCCATGTGCTCGGCCTCCTTCGTCTTGAACTTGGTCGCCCGCCCGTCACCGAAGGTGGCTTGCAGTTCCTTTGGGTTGTGGACTTCCCGTTGTTCGAGTCACTTGACGATGCCGGCAACCCGGTTCCGGCACATCACCCATTCACGATGCCGCATGCCGAAGACGTCGCATTGCTCGACACCGGCAATCCGCAGGACCTGTTGAAGGTTCGTTCGCAGGCCTATGACCTTGTGCTCAATGGTTGGGAACTCGGTTCGGGCAGCGTTCGAATTCATCGCGGCGATATCCAGAGCCGTATGTTCGAGCTTCTCGGTATCGGTGCCGAGGAGCAGCAGACGAAGTTCGGCTTCCTTCTCGATGCGTTCCGGTTCGGGGCACCACCGCATGCGGGTTTCGCGTTCGGCATCGATCGTCTGGTTGCACTTCTTGCGGGCGAAGAAAACATTCGTGAAGTCATTGCGTTTCCCAAGACACAGTCGGGAATCGATCCGCTCACGCATGCGCCGACACCGATCGATACAGCACAACTCGACGAGCTCGGGCTGCGGCTTCTTCCCACCAAGAAGAACGACTGACCCTCCGGAGTTCAGACCAGGACGACCGGTAGCCTCGGCTCATGACCGAGGACCTGTTCGCCGCTGCTGCCGAAGATCGGCTGGCACGGCAGGCCCCGCTCGCAGCCCGGCTTCGGCCGAGGAACCTTGACGAGGTTGTGGGGCAAGAACATCTGCTCGGCCCCGGCAAACCGCTTCGGGCGCTGATCGAAGCCGACCGGCTTTCTTCGGTGATCCTTTGGGGTCCGCCCGGAACGGGCAAGACCACAATTTCGCAGCTCATCGCTCGCACGACGTCGAAAGCATTCGAGCAACTCTCTGCAGTGAGCGCATCGGTGAAAGACGTGCGCGAAGTTGCTGCTGGGGCCCAAGAGCGATTGGCCATGCGTGGTCAAGGCACCATCTTGTTCCTCGACGAAGTTCACCGATTCAATAAGTCGCAACAAGATGCGTTGTTGCCATCGGTAGAAAGCGGTCTGCTGGTTCTTATCGGTGCGACCACCGAGAACCCATTTTTCGAAGTGAACCCGCCACTGTTGAGTCGGTCGACGCTGTTCCGGCTTGACCTTTTGTCGGCTGACGCTTGCGGGCAGCTGGTGGATCGCGGTTTGGCTGCCGAAGGCGCCGCCATCGATGACGATGCTCGCCAACTTTTGGTTGATCGAGCCAACGGCGATGGTCGGCATGTCCTCACCAGCCTCGAGGTTGCCATTGCCCTCGCCCACGAACATCCCGACGCCGCCCGAGACGGGTCAGGATCAATCGTCGACGAATCGATTCGAGTAACGGCCGCCGATGTTGAGGCTGCCCTCGGCACGAAAGCGCTTCGATACGGCCGAGACGATCATTACGACGTCATCTCGGCGTTCATTAAGTCGATTCGAGGCTCCGACCCCGATGCGGGTCTCTACTGGTTGGCCCGAATGCTCGAGGCAGGGGAGGACGCTCGATTCATTGCCCGCCGTCTTGTGATCTTGGCCAGCGAGGACATCGGCATGGCCGATTCGAATTCGCTCGTGATCGCCGATGCTGCCGCCCGGGCGGTCGAGTTCGTTGGCCTTCCCGAGGCGCAGCTGAATCTGGCACACGCAGTGGTGCACCTCGCTACGGCCCCCAAGTCGAATCGGGTGACTGTGGCCCTTGGCCGAGCTCAATCGGATGTGCGCGATCAGGCCGGGGGCGAGGTGCCGATCCACCTCCGCGATGGCCATTACAAGGGGGCCAAAAGCCTCGGTCACGGACAGGGCTACGAGTACCCTCATGAACAGCCCGAGGGCTGGGTCGACCAGCAGTACCGGCCGGCCGAACTCGAGGGCCGGGTCTATTACGAGCCATCCCCCCATGGCGCCGAAGCCGAGGTCCGAGACCGCATGGACGAACACAACCAGCAGCCCCAGGAGCCTCAGTCATGAGCACCATTTCTGTCGTGTTGATCGTTGTCGCAATCGTGGGTCTTGTGGTCGTCGCCATGGCAGTGCAGTCGCTCATCACCACGCTTCGTTCGCTTCGAACGACGGTGGAAGATCTACGGGTAGAAACAATGTCGGCGGTCGCAGAACTTCGCGCCACGGTCGCGCTCGCCA
>JBIIVE010000122.1:0-4606 GCA_044339605.1 Acidimicrobiales bacterium | reverse complement strand
TCGAAACCTTTGTTGGCATGCCAAGCCGCAACCGCAAAGAGGTCTACAAGTTCCTCGCCCCCCATCTGCGCGATCAAGAGTCAAAGGACTTCCGCTTTCCTGCGCAGTACATGTTCAAAGACGTTCCGCCCGACACCGAAGAAGGCGTCGACCCAGTTGCGCTCCTCATCGACAACTTCGAACGCCACAACATCGAAAAAGCAATGCTCGGCTACAACCCGAACAACCCCGACTGTCTTCGTGCACTCACCGAGCATCCCGATCGATTCTTCACCTGCTTCGAATTCGATCCCACCGACGTCATGCCTGGTATCGAGAAGATCCGCGAAGTTCATGCAAGCGGTGTGAACCTCCGCGCCATCAGCACCTTCCCTGCCGGCTACCGCACACCGTTGAACGACAAGAAGATGTATCCGTTCTACGCGCTCGCTGTAGAACTTGACCTTCCCATCTTCTGCTGTGTCGGCATTCCCGGCCCCCGAGTTCCGTTCGCACCGCAGCATGTCGAACTCATCGATGAAGTCATGTACGACTTCCCCGACCTCACGTTTGTCATGCGCCACGGCGCCGAGCCCTGGACCGAGCTCGCCATGAAGCTCATGCTCAAGTGGCCGAACCTCTACTACTCCACCTCTGCGTTCGCCCCGAAGCACTATCCGAAAGCCATCGTCGACTACGCCAACAGTCGTGGTGCCGACAAGGTTATGTACGCCGGCTATTTCCCAGCAGGCCTCAGTTACGACCGCATCTTTGAAGAACTCCCGAAGGTTCCGTTCAAAGACGAGGTGTGGCCAAAGTTCCTCCGCGAGAACGCGAAGAAAGTCCTGAAGCTCTAGGCCTTCAGGATTTCCTTCCACGGGAGGTCTTTGTCGGGCGACACGTCACGCGGAAGGCCAAGAGCGCGTTCAGCGATCATGTTTCGATGCACCTCGGTTGTACCGCCACCGATTCGTGAACCGAACTGGCCCATGTGGACCGACTGCCAGAAACCGTTCTGAGGAGCGTCGGCCTTATCGAGCATTCCGTCAGCACCTTCGAGTTCAAGTGCGAGGTCGTATCGCTTTTCGGCGGCCTGCACCATGAAGTTCTTCATCACCGATGGATCCGGAGGATTTCCACGACCGTTGAGGATGAATGACTGCATACGCAGTCCAAGAAGTTGCAACATTCGCTCGCGCGCGTAGGCGTCGGCCAACCGCAAACGAATATCGGGATCCTCGGTACGCCCATACTTGCGAGCAAGACCAAGCACGCCTTCGAAACCATTTGAACCGCCAGCGCCGGAACCAATCATGCCGGCTTCGCTGCTCAACACCGTTCGGGTGACTGACCATCCTTCGTTGATCTCGCCAACAACGTTCTCGACAGGAATCATGACATCGTTGAAGAAGACCTCGTTGAAGTGCGCCTGACCAGTCGACTGCACGAGCGGACGAACTTCGATGCCCGGAGTGGCCATGTCGACGAGAAAGAACGTGACGCCCTTGTGCTTCGGCGCATCTGGATCGGTGCGAGTAACGAGGATGCCCCAATCGGCGAACTGCGCTTGGGTGTTCCACACTTTCTGACCATTGACAATGAACGAGTCTCCGTCACGCACTGCACGGGTTGAGAGCGCAGCAAGATCTGAGCCAGCGCCTGGTTCAGAGAACAACTGACACCAGTTCACTGAACCGTCGAGAAGACCCGGAAGAAATCGCTGCTGCTGTTCGGGAGTTCCATGGCGCATGATCGGCGGACCGACCAGTGACTGCACCGCACCAATGAATCCGGCAGTGACGTCGTACTTCGATGCTTCTTGACCGAAGATCACCGAAACCGCAGCGCTGTCGCCGCGACCACCAAATGGCTTTGGCCACGTGATGCCAGCCCATCCGTTCTCCGACAGCACCTTCTGCCACGCTCGACAACGTTCCATATAGGCACGGGCGGCTTCTTCAGAATCGTCGACTGGTCCTCGGGACCAGTCCGATTCTGTGCCGGTCTTGAGAGTGGCGTTTGCATCGAGGAACGCCCGGATCTCGGCCCGGAGTTCTGCTTCTTCTGGAGATTCGTCGAAGTTCACGAAATCTGACTCTAGATGCGGTCGACAGCCCCGTTGAACGGGAACCGACGGCGCCGGGCCGTAGTCTCAGCCCAATGCGATCTCACCCCAGACCCCCAAGCGATCGCGCTTCCCGGCAGACCAGTTCCGGCCGCCGTCGACGTGCCCTCGTTCTCGCGATTGGCGTCTTTGTGCTCCTCGCCGGATGTTCGGGCGGTTCCTCGGCGGGTTCCGACGAGTCCGTCACAACCTCGACCGTCGCCCCTCCTGAAGCGACCGCCACCTATGTGGATCCGGCCACCCCGATCACAACCACAGTCGGCAAGGAGTTCGCCATCATGCTGCCGGCCGATCCCGGTTCAGGGTGGCGCTGGGTGCTTGCCCCGATCGACAACTCCCGCCTCATCGCTCTCGGCTCCCATTTCAGCGATGACCCGGATCTGTTACGCGAGGCCGAGAGCGCAACGACAACGACGACCGGAGTTCGGGCGGGAAATCTCACGACGAGTTCAACAACGGAAACGACACTTCCGGCAGTCCTGCCGCTCGTCCAAATCATTTCGTTTGCGGGTCGCTCTGCTGGCCCCGCAACAATCTCGTTGAGCTACAACCAAATAGCGGGCGTTCCACAAGCCCAAAACAACGTGGTGACATTCACCGTGCAGGTCGTTCCTGCGACGCCACCAACAACAGCATCAACGACAACAACAACAACGAACTGACCGAATCAAGGGCCCTCGTTACTCCCCGGTTTCCTGTGACTTCCGTTCCGATTCAAGTTTCGCTTGATCACCGCCAAGAACGAATCCAGGAGCCACACCATCGTCGTAATCGAGCGGACGCATCGCAAGATCGATCGCCGTCCAGAGTGTGCGTGAATACGGGAAGAAAAGGAACGGCACAACGAGTGCTGATGCGGCCGTTGCTCCACCAATGATCCACATCGGCGGATCAGGCCATGTCGCTGCAACGCTGACGATCAGGATCAGAACGACAACCAACTGCACAAGGCAGATATTCAAAAACCACGACCCGAGCCAATGCCCCGGGAGTCGGCCGAAAACCAAACCGCATTGCGGGCACTCCGGAACCATCTGCACCCAGTTGTGAAATAACCCTCGTTGACCGCAGATAGGACACTGAAGACGAGCAGCTCGACGCAGAAGGGTTTCGGCGGGCACGGTCACCTTTCCATTGTGATGCGATTTGATCGCCAACACCTGACCGAGAGCGATACCCTCGAATTTGTGAGCGAACGAGGTGCCATCGAGGAACTCTCAGATCTCTTTGTGTTTCTGGCCGATCATGACTTTGCTGGCTACAGCCCCACCTACGAAAAGCTCGCTCGTGCCATCGCTGCAGACACGCAACTTCTGGAATTTGTCGCGACATCGGCGAGCCCCAATACCCGCCGCGGTCGTATTCCTGTCCTTTTCTTCGCAGCGACCCACGATCGAATCCTTGCGAACCCCGAGTCAGAAATCGCACGCGTCTATCGAGGCGAATCCGATTCCGATCCCCTGCAACCTTTTCTTGAACTTGTCGAACTGGAACGTGAATCGATCGTGCACAACATGCGCACCCGGTCGGTACAAACAAACGAAGTTGGGCGAAGCGCTGGGATCGCTCTTGGGATGAGTGCACTCGCCTTCAACGATCGCGACATCGCCCTGGTCGAAATTGGCCCGAGTGCCGGGCTCAACCTGTTCGTTGATCGCTGGCACGCCGACTATCTCCTCAACGAAACAGTTGTTCGGGAGTTGGGACCGGCCGACTCGCCGATTCAACTCACCTGTGAACTTCGCGGTGATCTCATTCCCCCTGAATGCCGCATTGGTCGCATCTCGCATCGAACCGGTGTTGATCCTGCGCCGATTGATGCATCGAATGCGACCGAGTCACGCTGGTTGCAGGCGTGCGTTTGGCCTGGAATCCCCGAGCGACCAGAGCGACTTGCCGCTGCGCTGGCCGTCGTTGCCAAAAATCCGCCTCCTCTTGTTCAAGGCGATGCGGTGGTCGACCTCATTCCGCTCGTTGAAACGATGTCCCCCGAGTGCGTGCCCGTCATCTTGTCCACCTGGGCACTCGCGTACGTTTCCGCCGGCGGCAGAGAATCCATTCAGACATCGATCGACGCGCTCGGCGCAAAACGCGATCTCGCGTTGTTGACTCTCGAGGAACCCCGATTCACGCCTTGGATCGAAACACCCGATGAACTTGTATCCGCCTATTACGAGGTAGGAGACGGAACGCCGACAGTGCTCGGCCTCCGACAATGGATCAATGGCAAATGTTCAAGCCGCGTTCTTGCGCTGTGCCACCCGCATGTGCGCTGGATGCGGTGGCTAGAAGAGGAGGCCAATCATGGCTGACTGGGTACTCAAACGAACGGCGGCACGTGTCGTCGTCCTCGATCAACACGGCCACGTACTTCTTCTCGAAGCGCGTGATCCTGCCGACGCTTCGAAAGGTCAATGGTGGGAGATCCCCGGCGGCGGAATCGAAAAGGGCGAAACCAGTGCCGAAGCGGCGCTACGCGAGCTCTATGAAGAGACCGGCATT
>JBIIVE010000121.1:0-4750 GCA_044339605.1 Acidimicrobiales bacterium | reverse complement strand
GGACGTCCGGTGTAGGCGGCAATCGCAGTTCCCGACGCTTCGGCTTCTAAACATCCGCGTGCGCCGCATCCGCATAGACGACCTTCGGGCTCAACGCAGATGTGCCCGATGTGCCCTGCGTTGCCATCGGCACCGTCGAGCAATCGACCATCAAGAACGATTCCGCCGCCAACACCGGTCGACACGACCATGGCCAGGTAGTTGTCGACGGCTTGAGCTGCGCCGAGCCAACCTTCGCCCAGCGCCAACGCCTTTGCATCGTTGTCGATAAAGATCGGAAGTCCCGTTGCGACGGAAAGTCGGTCGAGCAAGGGGAACGAACGCCATGCCGGAATATTCACTGGAGAGACTTCAACGCCATCGCGCGTCATCGGCCCACCAGTACCAACGCCGCAAACCACTGGAGTAACCGGCGAAGACCTCATTACTTCGGCAATGAGTTCAACGATCGCGGCAAACATTTCGTCGCCGGAGCCATGCGCAGGCGTGGCCGCACGTTTACGAACGACAACCACCCCATTGCGATCGACGAGGCCAACGTCGATCTTGGTTCCGCCAATGTCGACGGCGAGTGCTGCCGGGACAGACAGAGTCAGGCCTCGTCCTCGCGCTGGAGACGATCCTTGAAACGTGACCGCGTGTTGCCAAGTGCATCACGGAAACCTGCAGCCTTGGCCGACTGCGTCATTTGCTGCATCCCGGCCTTGCCAAGGCGACGCCCATTGCGCTCAAACGAGAGCGCCGAAACAAGCATGACGAGGAACCCGCCGAAGGCCAGAAGAAACGATGTGCCAAGTAACACGACCAAAAGAATGAGTCCGACGACAAACCCGAATGCCGACCATTTCAACCCGCGAGATGCCGCGGTATACACAGTTGTGTCAGCGATGTCTCGAGCGAGACCGGGATCGGTCTCACGCAACTGCTGCTCAATCTCGCTGAGGATGCGTTGTTCGTCCTCGGAAAGCGGCACTACACCTACTCCTTGTTGCGACTTGGAGACAACAGCCTCTCACGGCCGACACCAATACACAACGGCACCTCGGTGTCGGGGTGTGTCACGCGGATGTCGAGCTGCTCCCGGGATCAGTTTGCTCGGCATCTGGACCCCACTGCTGAGCCCCTCGGCGCTTCAAACGAAGTCCGTCAGGGCCCGCAGCAACTGCGGGTCCAATCGCTTCGTCACCGAAACGCGCACGGATCTCATCAATCGTGCGATCCGCTTCCTGCCAGCCTGGGCCCGAGATCGCTTCGTCAAATGTGAGTTGTCGGGACGAATCTGAGCTGAGTCCGCTCACCGAGAGGCCAAGTAGCCGAACCCCCTGAGCGGGATCAACCAGTGCGAGCAAACCGCGACCGGCTTCTAGCAATGAACGAGAATCGTCAACCGCTACGACCAATGTGGTCGATCGGGTGATCGTCGTGAAGTCGCCGAATCGAACTTTCAGCTGCACGGTGCGCCCAACAAGGCCCTGCGCCCGCAACCGCGATGCAACGGAGTCAGCAAACTGCACCAGTTCATGATCCAAGGTCGAACGAAGGTGATGGTCACGAGAAAACGTTTCCTCTTGACCTATCGATTTCATCGCGCGGTCTGGTTCGACCGCGCGTTCGTCTTGGCCATTGGCCAACGAGTGGAGATGGCGCCCCTGAGACCGACCAAGCACAGCAACGACGTTCTCTTCGGGAAGGTCAGCGAGATCAGCAATCGTTAGAACGCCGATTCGGTGAAGTTTTGTGAGCGTCGCCGGCCCCACCCCCCAAAGTGACTCAACCGGAAGCGGCCGAAGGAATGACAACGTTTCTTCGGGTTCAACAACGAAAACACCGCTGCCAAACTGCGGGCCATTTTTTGAAGCCTTTGGCTTCGCCGCCTCAGTAGCAAGTTTCGCAACAAACTTTGTGCTCGCTACTCCGACTGAACACGTCAGACCCTGTTCATCGAGAACGCGTCGACGTATCGATGCAGCGATCGTCGGTGCCTCGCCGAGCAATCGGAGAGCACCAGTCACATCAAGAAAGGCCTCGTCAAGAGAGAGCGGTTCGACGAGTGGGGTGACATCTTTGAAGATCGCCATGACGTTTGCACTGACTTCGGAATAACGGTGATAACGGCCTCGAAGGAACACCGCATGGGGGCACAACCGACGAGCTTGCACCGACGACATGGCTGAATGAATGCCAAAAGCGCGCGCTTCGTAGGATGCAGCAGCGACTACTCCACGTTCGCCATCGCCACCAACAACGACTGGTTTTCCTCGCAACTCAGGTTGATCAAGTAACTCAACGGAGACAAAGAACGCATCCATGTCAACGTGCAGGATGCTTGCGATGTCGCGCGAATCAATCACACTCGTGTAACCACCAACGACGATCGGTCCGAACCTTCGATGTTGTAGGCAAATGAACGCGGGTCATCCCAGCGGTGCATCAACCATTCAAGAACCGGTTCGGCAACCCAGGGCGCGCCGTCGTTGAGATGCATCCCACACTGATCAGGCTCAACCCATGCTGCAGTTTCAACGATGCCGTCGGGATCATCGAAGCGAAGTTCGCCTTCCCAAGATTGAGCCAGCCACGCTTCGACTCGAAGTGTCCACCCCATATCGGGTGCACTCGCAGTGATCTCGTACAACTTCCCTGCCCACTTGGTAACAACGAGACCTGTTTCCTCAACCACTTCGCGACCAATGCCTTCGACCACCGATTCACCAGCGTCGATGACCCCACCGGGTGGACTCCAATCGAACGATCCGTCGCGACGCCGATTGCGCACCAGTAAGAGCCCCGCCGGACCCTCGATCACCGCACCGCCGACGAGCCAGTCGCGCATTACTTAGGAAGCGTCCGGAGGAAGTGGACGGCGGAAAATGCGATCACGAACTGCCCACCAGGTCACGAGAAGGAGCGCCTCGAAGACAATTCGCGAGGACATCTTGGAGGTCCCGCGTTCACGATCGTTAAACGTGATCGGGACTTCCACAATGCGGCCGCCACGGCGAGCAACGTTGTAGGCCATTTCGATCTGGAATCCGTAGCCGTCTGCAGTCACAAGATCGAGCGGAATCCGCGACAGCATCGGAGCGCCGTAGCAACGAAACCCTGCGGTGGCATCGCGCACCTGGAGCCGGAGCACAATTGCGGCGTAGCGATTGCCACCCCGAGACAACCACTCGCGATAACGCGGCCAATCGGGGATATGCCCGCCAGGGACATACCGAGAGCCAATGGCGAGGTCGGCGCCAGATTCAACGGCGTTCACTAATGAGGGAAGCGCAGCAGGATCGTGTTGAAGGTCGGAGTCCATTTCGATCAACGCGTCGTAGCCATTGGCGAGGCCATAGGCGAAACCAGCCCGATAGGCCGATCCCAGTCCAGCTTTGGCGCCTCGACGGAGCAGCGACACGTGCCCCCCGTTGTCAGTTCCCCATCCCTCGGCCAGATCAGCGGTTCCGTCGGGGCTTCCGTCGTCGACCACGAGCACGTCGGCCTTCGGCAACGCCTTCTGAATGCGCTCAAGGACCTCAACAATGTTCTCTGCCTCGTTGTAGGTCGGCAGGATGATGAGCGGCTTCACGGTTCCAACTGTAGGAGCATCGAGCGCTCCCCCGGTGCGCAGTCCACTCGCTCAGGCCCGTACGATGGCACTGATGTCCTCGCCAACCCCCACCACCCCTTCTGCATCCACGACAGTTTCCGCCCTTCCCTCCGTTGGTGCACGGGTGCTTGCGTTCCTTGCGATCCTGATCGGCGGCACCGCCGGCGGTGTCATCGGGTACGCCTTCGTTGATCTTCAAGTGACTGGCGATTCCTCTTTATGGGCGGGACTCGGCGCACTCTTTGGCGCAGTAATCGCCGCGCTTGGTACCGCAGTGGTCGTCATTCTCACCCTTCGAGCAATGGGCGAATGGAACACCATTCGTGCCCGCGAAGAACTCGCCGCTGCCTCAGCGAAATCGAACGCAGCGAACCGAAACGTTCCGCGCGTTCGGTAATGAGCCACGACACAGCAGCCCTGCTTCATCTCGCAACGTCGACTGCGGCCCAAGCAGCGGCGCTCATCGTTGACGGACTTTCTCGTGCTCGCACCTTGGTCGACACGAAGACCACGGGCACAGACATGGTCACCGAGATGGACAAAGCCTCCGAAGCACTCATCCTTGGTCGACTCACCAACGAACGCCCCGATGATGCAGTTCTTGGCGAAGAGGGCACAGACCGACCGGGGTCGACCGGTGTTCGCTGGATTGTCGACCCAATCGACGGCACAACGAACTACCTCTATGGCCACGCCGGATTCGCGATCTCCATCGCAGCAGAGATCGACGGCGAAATGGCCATTGGTGTCGTCCATGACCCTCTTCATGCCGAGGTCTTCACCGCCATTCGTGGCGAAGGCGCGTTCCGAAATGGTCTCCCGATCCACGCTTCCGCTGAAACGAAGTTGTCTCATGCGCTAGTCGCAACCGGCTTCTCTTACGAGCCCGATCGCCGTCAGCGTCAGGCAGCAGTGCTCGGCAAGATCATCGGATCAGTTCGCGACATTCGCCGTATGGGCGCGGCATCGGTCGACTTGTGCTCGGTTGCATGCGGCCGGGTGGATGCCTATTACGAACGCGGCCTACAGCCTTGGGATCACGCTGCCGGGGCGCTCATTGCAACCGAGGCGGGCGCACTCGTCGGTAATCTCACCGGCGGAGCACCCGAATTTGAGTTCTGCCTCGCTGCGCCTCCAGCGTTATTCAACGAC
>JBIIVE010000045.1:0-17035 GCA_044339605.1 Acidimicrobiales bacterium | reverse complement strand
ATACTGCAAACCCGACACAAGTTCTTGTCTACGTTGACGGCGTTGGAACTGCGATTGTTGCATCAGGATCGCGACCAGATGTTGCGGCAGCCTTCCCTCTCCATGGAGCCAATCACGGATTTTCGACGTCAGTACCAGTAGCGGCCGGTAGTCATCAGGTTTGTGTCTACTCAATCAATACGGTCGGCACAGGATCGAATCAGACCTTGGGATGTCGGACAGTCGTCACCCGAGATGGCAATCCCTTTGGCTCGATTGATTGGGCGGCGAGTGGCTATGGGCATATCGGGGTCGCCGGATGGGCCCTTGATCCCGATACCGAAGATCCGATTGTGATCCACATTTATGTGAATGGCGTCGGCATCGGACGCGTGGCGAGCGACTATCGGGGAGATGTCGCCGCTGCCTTTGGAAATGGTCCGAATCACGGCTTTACGTATGTGGTGCCTCGACCAAGTGCGGCTCCACAGACCATCTGTGTTTTTGGTCTGAATGTGGGATCAGGGTCGAACACTCTGATCGGCTGTCGAGTCGTCTGATCCGAATCACGTGTGAATGGGCGCTAGCGCCCGTTCCAACGTGGGAACATGTCCTCGTGCCCTACCGAATCCAAAACATCAAGGCAAAGCGATGAAAGCGAAGGCCGTAGCTGCGGTCGGTCGGGCCAGAGAGGCAGTTCCCGCTGGTACAGGAGCCGTGGGAGCCGGACTCGTAGTTTCGTCAATCGCTTCCTATGCATTTGTCGTTGTTGCACTGAATTCGCTTGATGGCAGCGCTAAGTCTGCGTTCTCTGCGTTCTGGGCAGTTATTTTTGTTCTCGGGCCAGGTTTCTTCCTGCCGCTCGAACAAGAAGTAGGGCGCGCCCTTGCCCATCGGCGTGCTCAGGGTCTCGGCGGCCGTCCGCTCGTTACAAGAGCGACAAAGCTTGGAGCCGCGATCACAGCGGTGCTCGTTGCCGCTGCGATTGTGGCAGCTCCGCTTTTAGGCCGTGAGATTTACAATGGCGATCAACTCTTCACCGTCGCGTTGTGCGTCAGCCTCGTGTCGTTCTTTTTGATGCACCTCACTCGTGGAGTTCTTGCAGGCGAAGGTCGATTCGGCGCTTTCGGGGAACTCATCGCAGTTGATTCGGTGATCAGACTCACATTGGCAATCGGAATCACAATCGGAGGCGCCGACAAAGCTGGTCTTTACGCTCTTTGTCTCGCTGTTTCGCCACTTCTTGCGCTGCCAATCGTCCTCCGAGGCAACCGTCGGCATCTCGACGATGGTCCGACCGCTCCGTATTCAGAGTTGTCTGCGAACATCGGCTGGCTTCTTGCAGCGTCGGTGTTCACGCAGGGTTTGGCCTACGCGCCGTTGCTGGGTGTGAACCTTCTCGCAAGTGCCGCGCAGAAGGCGGTGGTCACCGGCTTTGCTTCTGCGTTTTTTGTTGCACGTGTGCCGGTTCTTGTATTCCAAGCCGTGCAAGGAACGCTCTTACCGAAATTGGCGGGGCTGGCCGGCTCAGGAAAGCACGACGAGTTTCGTCGTGGGCTCTATCGGCTACTCATGCTTGTTGTGGCGATCGCTGTGGCTGGCACAATCGGAGCGTTCTTGTTTGGTCCAATAGTGGGCAAAATTCTGTTTAAGGACTTCACCATGAGCGCAGGAAATCTCGCTCTTCTTTCTGCCGGAAGCGGGGTTTTCATCATTGCACTGACTCTCGCCCAAGCACTGATTGCGCTTTCAGCTCCGCGAACGGTTGCGTTTGCTTGGGGCGCGGGCCTGGCGGCCTGTGTCATCACTATGGCCCTCATCGAGGGTCTCGAACTACGTGTTGGTCTTGGCCTCGTCGTCGGATCCTCCGTTTCCGCATCGTGGATGGCGATTGCGCTTGTCCGTCGACAAAGCCAATTTGCTGACGCGAAAATCGACGCGCTGGTCGGAGCTATTGAGCACGAGCCAATCGAGATCTGAATCGACTCATGGCCGAGGACCCCGATTCAACTATTGGCGAGGACTACACCGCCCGGCTGCGTCATCGTCGGGGGCATATGTGGAAGCGGTTGCTACCCGATCCGTATCGGCGCAATATACGCAGGTTGAACTTGGGACGAACGCTCGACGTTGGTTGCGGTATTGGGCGATGTCTCCTCTTCAACGACGGCAATGGAATCGGCGTTGATCACAATCCGACATCCGTTGCGATGTGTCGAGAGCGCGGTCTTGAGGCCTATGGGCCGGAAGATTTCCAGATGTCTGACCGTGGGGTCTTTGATTCGTTGCTGTTGTCGCATGTTCTCGAACACCTGGAGGAAGACGCGGGTGTTTCACTTATCTCCTCCTATCTTCGGTTTCTTCGGCCAGATGGAAAGATTGTCGTGATCACACCACAGGCTGCGGGTCAGCGGTCTGATCCCACGCATGTTCGGCTAGTGGGGGAATCGGAGGTTTCGCGCCTCTTCGAGCTGACCGGGGTGCAGATCGATTCGGCTCGTTCATTCCCGTTCCCTCGCCCTGTTGGGCGGTTTTTTACCTACAACGAGACCGTGGTCACTGGGGTGCTCCGGGGTGAGGCGTCTGGTGGCGACTAACCTTGCTTCCGTTCTACCGCTTCTGCAGCGCCGCTCCCCGAGGACCTCATGGCCACCGTCACCCCATCCGAGAAGATCCACGGCGTTTTGATCGTCGACCCCGACGTTCATGGCGATGAGCGAGGTTTCTTCGTAGAGACCTATCGCCGAGAATGGTTCCCGCAGGGTCGCGAGATGATTCAGGGTAATCGGGGAGACCGTCAGGCCGGGGCAATCGTTGGTCTGCACTATCACCTGCATCAGGCGGATTACTGGTACGTCCCCTACGGCACTGCACGCGTGGTTCTTCACGATTTGCGCACCGGTTCTCCGACTGATGGCGCCACCCAGTGGCTTGATCTGGGTCGCCAGGCAGATGGCACGCACTCGCACCGCGGAATCTTTATCCCACCCGGCGTTGCTCATGGCTTTGCGGCATTGACCGATATGACCATCACCTATCTCGTTGATGGGTATTACAACCCGGCCGATGAACTCGGCGTTGCATGGGACGATCCGGCGATTGCCGCCGACTGGGGAGTCGACAACCCGATCCTGTCGAACCGCGATCAGTCCAATCCCCGTCGTTCTGAGATTGACCCGCAGTGGCAGCCGCATATCAGTCTTCGTCCTTGATCGCTCGTTACCGCCTGGAAGGTCTGCGTTTCTCATGAAGTTGTTCATCACTGGCGCCGCTGGATTCATCGGTTCGAACTATGTACGTCACGTGCTTTCGACCACCGACGATGAAGTCACTGTGTTCGATGCGCTCACCTACGCCGGAAACCTGTCGAGTCTTGATGACGTAGCGAAAGATCCTCGGTTCCACTTCGTGCAGGGTGATATTTGTGATCGTGCTGCGGTGACTGCAGCCATGAACGGGCATGACGCTGTTGTGCATTTCGCCGCCGAAAGTCACGTGGACCGCTCAATCGTTGACCCTGACACGTTCGTACGGACGAACTGCCTAGGTACCAATGTGATGTGTGATGTGGCACGCAATGTTGGTGTCGATCGCTTCCTGCATATCTCGACCGACGAGGTCTACGGATCGATAGAGGATGGATCATTCGTAGAGAGTGATCGTCTTGGACCGCGATCTCCCTACTCGTCATCAAAAGCTGGCTCAGATCTCATTGCGCTTTCCTATGAAGAGACGTACGGACTTCCCGTCATCGTCACTCGTTCCTCAAACAACTTTGGCCCCTATCAGTTCCCCGAAAAAGTAATTCCGTTGTTTGTCACCAATCTCCTTGATGGCAAGAAGGTTCCGTTGTACGGCGACGGACTGAATATCCGCGACTGGATTTATGTCATGGATAACTGCGCTGGAGTTGACGTGGTACTGCGTAAGGGTGCGGTTGGCGAGATCTATAACATTGGTGGCGGAAACGAAACAACCAATCGTGAACTCACCGAAAAAGTCCTGAGCCTTCTTGGTGCTGGCGACGAAATGGTTGAATACGTTCAGGACCGTCTGGGCCATGACCGTCGTTATTCAATCGATTGCAGTAAAGCAAATGCCCTCGGTTGGGTGCCGTCTCGATCACTCGATGAAGCATTGGCCGAAACCGTGGAGTGGTACCGGGCCAATCGTGCCTGGTGGGAACCACTGAAGGGCTGAAATATGAGAGTCCTCATCACGGGGGCGGGCGGCCAAGTCGGTTCTGAATTGGTTGCTTCGTTCGCCGCAAGCGGTCACGACGTTTTTTCGTTTTCTCATGCGCAGCTCGACATCACGTCTCGTGATGCGGTGCGTGCGGCTGTGGTCGAGGCGCATCCCGATGCCATCGTGCATCCAGCCGCATGGACTGCCGTTGATGCTTGCGAATCGGATCCTGATCGGGCCTACTTGGTGAATGCACTTGCTACGAGGTTCATTTCCGAAGCGGCGGCAATTGTGGATGCTCCGGTGTACTACGTCTCTACCGATTATGTGTTTGACGGAACAAAGCCCACTCCATATGTCGAGTGGGATCAGGTTGCGCCAACTTCGGTCTACGGCGCCTCGAAACTGGCTGGAGAGCGAGAACTCCATTCCGGTTCGACGATCATCCGCACGTCGTGGGTTTGCGGTTACAACGGCGCAAATATGGTGAAGACCATTCTTCGAATCGCTGCGGAAAATGACACGCTTTCGTTTGTCGATGATCAGAGAGGTCATCCCACATTTGCTGATGATCTTGCGTCAATGATTCAGCGCCTTGTCGAGGAACGTCGAACGGGGACATTTCACGTCACAAATCAAGGAGCGGTCAGTTGGTATGAATTCGCACGTGAAGTGCTGCTCGCGTCGGGTCAGGACCCCGATCGGGTGAAGCCGATTTCGACTGCTGATCTGCAGCCGCCTCGTCCGGCTCCCCGTCCGGCGAACTCGGTCCTCGACAACGCCGCACTTCGTAATTCTGGCGTGCCGTTGCTCGACGATTTCCGCATTCCGCTCACTCGCCTCGTTACGCGCCTAGCGGAAGACTGAATCTGAATGTCGCCCGTGGTCGACAAGGACGTTTTGCCAGTTCGGCTTGTCGTGCTGAATCACAACGGTGGCGAACTCACACTTCGAAGTCTTCGTCATTTGTTGGCTCTGGAATGGCCCTCAGGCCAGCTCCAAATTGTCTGCTTGGACAACGATTCTTCTGATGGCAGCGTTGAACGAATTGAGAACGAACTTCCGCAAGTAGAAGTTCGACGGCTTGGTTCGAACACTGGCTTTCCCGCGAATAACGAAGCACTGAACGATCTCGCCAGAGTCCGCTATGTCGGATTAGTGAACAACGATGCGTTCGTGGAGCCGAGTTGGTTGAGAGAGCTTGTGGACGCCCTCGATGATGATCCCGGCGTGGGGGCGGTTTGCCCCAAGATCTTGCTTGCGCCCAAATTCGCAACCGTGTCAATCACCAGCCCATCGTTTGAGTCGGGACGAGTCGATACAAGAACTCGCGGAGTGAAGCTTCGCGGAGTGGTCGTCGAGGGTGTCGATGTCTCATCGTCAGCGCATCTTGGAGAGACAGGATGGGGTCGGGAAGCTGATCGGGCCGGTCCGTTTGAGTGGGCTCGCCCGGAGGCGGTTCTGCGTGTACCCGCTCCGGAATTGGCGCATTCATTTTCCGCACTGCTTTCGGTCGAGGTCTTGGATGATTGCACCATCGTGATCAATGGTGGTTCCGGTGACGAAAAACGAGATCTCGCACGGGGGCTGCATCAGATCAACGTTCGGGTTACAACACCGCTACGTGACGTCATCAATAACGTGGGGTCAATTGTCTTTGTAGATGGGTACGGCGCGGATCGAGGTTGGCTTGAGTTCGACGATGGTCAGTTTGATCTTCCGGTTGATGTCTTTGCGTGGTGCGGCGGGGGAGTCCTCTTTAGGCCCGAGTATCTCGTCGACGTAGGCCTGTTCGACCCTTCGTTCTTCCTCTATTACGAAGACACAGATCTCTCTTGGCGTGGGCGCGCGCGAGGGTGGAGGTATCGGACGGTTCCGAGTGCGCGGATGCGTCATGTGCACGCTGCCTCAACCGGCGATGTCTCGGAACTCACGGGTTTCTTGACCGAGCGGAACCGATTACTCATGCTCGTACGAAACGCGCCCGCCCGCAGAGTTCTCTCTCAACTGCTTCGGTTCCCATTGACAACGGCTTCCTATGCTCGCCGCGACGTGGTCTATCCGGTGACGCAAAAGCAGCGTCCACACACCAGAACTGTCACTCGCCGAATTCGCTCTTTTGTTGGACTCTTGAGGATGCTTCCAGGCGCCATGCGTCAACGTCGCCACCTTCGGGATCGTCAGATAGTTCCTGACAATGAGATCGAAGGTTGGTTCGTCACTCATGAGTGAGGTTGGCGGCGAAACCACTCAAAGAGCCACACGGATTTGGATGTGGATTCGGCCTCCACGAAGGGCGATGTGGGTATTCCCCATTCTGATCGGAATCTTGGTCGTTACTTTTTCCGCGCTTGGTGTCTCGGGTTCATCGACGTCATTGCTCGGATCGGAAGGCGGTCGTGATGGGGTTGTGGCGGGCTCGCCGCGAGCAGTACGAAGCGACGAGTGGCTCGTGCGTACTCCCATGGTTGTCGGACAAGTTGAACGCGGATTTTCAAGATTTGCTGAAATCGGCGTGGGTCAACATGACATGGCGGTGCTCAGCGATCTTCCCGTTAAAAGTTGGACTGCGCTCTTCCATCCGCAAAACTCATTGTTTTTTGTGATGCCTGTTGAGAATGCTTTCGCCTTTGAATGGTGGTCCACTGGAGCGCTGGTGTTACTCGGCGCGTATGCGCTCTTTCTTGTGCTCCTGAGAGATTGGCGCTGGTCTGTCATCGGAGCGTTAGTCCTTTGGGGTTCGCCGTTTTTCCATTGGTGGCACTATCCGGCAATGGCGGCAATTGCGAGTTGGGCGCTACTCGCCACTGCGTCATTCCTGTCCTCGCTCAATCCGAAACTGCGTGGGTGGCATCGTTGGTGGAGAGTTGGCGTTACGGCGTATTTTGGCGCGTGTTTTGCACTGATCCTTTATCCTCCCGCTCAAATTCCGGTCATCTTTGTAGCGCTTGCAGTAATTGTCGGGTGGGTGATTCCAAAACTTCGGTCGCGAACAATCCATTGGCGAGCGTTAGCCCTTCACCTCGTGGCTGCCGGGGTGGCTCTCGGTGCCGTCATCCTCGTTTTCGTGGTTACCCACAGCCAAGCGCTGACAGCGATTTCGCAATCGGTGTATCCGGGGGAGAGGCGACTCCCCGGCGGCGGCGGGTCTGCGGGTCTCCTCTTTGATGCCTGGTATGGCTGGAGTTTTATTTCGAACGATGCGGGAATGCGCCCTGCGATTCTCAACGAAAGCGAAGCATCTTCGTTCTTATTCTTGGGACTCTTCGCGATTAGCGGTCTTTTCCTCATTTGGAGATTCGGTATTCGCCAGAACATCGAGCACCGAGGTGTCACCCTTGGGCTGTTGGCGGTGGTTTTCATGCTCCTCGTCCACATTTTTATTGGATGGGGACCTCTCATCACCAAAGTGACGTTGCTTGATCGCGTGTCACCCGGTCGAGCGATTCTTGGTCTCGGTATCGCATCGACGATTTTGCTCATCTTTATTGGAAAAATTGTCGCAGACGCTGAAATCCCTCCTAGATGGAGCCGACTCGCAACCGCTTCAACGGTTGCGGTCGGCGGTGCTGGAATCCTGTGGTTGGGTTCGCAATGGCGTCGAGAAGGTTTGCCGATTGATCGCTCAACAATCGCAATTGTTCTGTTCGTATTTCTGGTGCCTTCGGCATTGCTTTTTTGGAAGCCGTTCCTAGCGCTTATAGCGCTCGCGGTAATTGGAATCGCGTTCTCTGTGCCTGCAAATCCATTAACTCATGGACTCGGACCGTTGGTTTCTTCAGATCTTGTCCGCGAGGTGAAGACGCTCAATGAAGCGAACCCCGGTGGAGGTTGGCTTGGGTCTGATAGCTATGTCTCCTCGGTTCTCACTGCTGCGGGAACTGATTCGCTGAGTGCAGTGAACCTTTATCCGAACGTCGATGCTTGGCGGATCTTGGATCCCGCGAGTGATTCAGAATTCGTATGGAATCGTTACGCACATGTTTTTTGGGTATTCGATGACTCGATGAAAGATCCGATTTTCACGCTCTTGCAACACGATGTGTTCCAGGTGCGAATCGCGCCGTGTGATCAACGTCTCGTCGCCCTTGGAGTGACAAACTTCGTTTCGACGGCTGCACTCAACAGCTCATGTTTGCGTCCTGTCAGCGGAGTGATGGGTCCTCTTGGGGTCCCTGTCACGATCTACGCGATGGTCCCCAGTTCCCCGAGATGAAGGGGGCCTGCTGCTACAATTGCCATTCGGTTCGCTCCAGATGGGGCAGCGATGTATCCCCGATTTGAGTCAGAGGAGCGTGATCCACAGTGAGTTCTGTCTCGCAACTGTGGGCCTTCCGTAGCCTCATTTACAACCTCACTCAGCGAGAGCTTAAGTCTCGATACAAGAAAAGCGTTTTGGGTTGGCTTTGGTCGCTGATCAACCCGGCGTCGGTCCTGGCGATTTACAGCTTCGTATTCGGCGTGGTTTTTAGTACCGAACCACCAGTGGCAGGTAATGGTCATACAAAGTTGTATGCGCTGTACCTTTTTGCAGGCCTTTGGGTTTGGAACTATTTCAATGGCACGGTGATGGGAGCCATCAACTCGCTCCAAGCATCGGGGCCTCTGCTGAACAAGGTGTATTTCCCACCGGCGTGCCCCGCAATTGCAAATACGATCACGGTCCTGCTCCAAGCTTTCATCGAGTCTGCGATCCTCTTCGTTGTGATGGCGGCCCTTGGTTGTGTGGGCTGGCAGTTGGTGTTGTTCCCGGCACTCATCGTTTGCATCACGCTGTTCTCCCTTGGCTTTGGCCTCGCCCTCAGCGTCTATAACGTCTTCTATCGGGACGTGAATTACCTTGTCTCTATCGGAATGAACGTTCTCTTCTACGCCACGCCAATCATTTACCCTCTCTCTTTGGTCGAGGCGAAGAGCTCAACGGCCGCCAAAATTATTCAGTTGAATCCCATTGCTCAGTTCGTTCAGTGGTCTCGAGACATCTTCTGGAACTTAAGTTGGCCCAACGTGTGGTCGTTGGTTGGTGTCCCGGTTATCTCGATTCTGGCATTTCTCATCGGACTCGCGATCTTCAATCGCAAGTCTCGCGACATCGCCCAGGAGTTGTGAACTGATGATCGCTATTGACGTTCAGAATGTTTCAAAGAAGTTTCGGCTTTATACCGACAAGCCTGGAAGCGTGAAGGAACTCTTCACAAAGTTTGGACGCCCCAAGTATGAAGATTTCTGGGCAGTTCGTGACGTCAGCATGCAGATCAAAGAAGGCACAGTTCACGGACTGGTTGGTCATAATGGTTGCGGGAAGTCCTCACTTCTGCGGATGATGGCGGGCATCCATACGCCGACCTCAGGGCAGGTCGTTACTGCAGGTCGAATTTCGGCGCTTCTTGAACTCGGTGCTGGTTTCCACCCGGAACTCACTGGGAGAGAGAACGTCTATCTGAATGCATCAATCCTTGGCCTGAGTCGTGCACAGACCGATGACCTTCTCGACAAGATCGTTGAGTTCGCTGGCCTGCAAGCATTCATCGATAGCCCCGTAAAGCACTATTCAAGCGGAATGTTTGTCCGACTCGGCTTCGCTGTTGCTGTTCATGTTGACCCACAGATCCTTCTTGTCGATGAGGTCATCGCCGTTGGCGACGAGGAGTTCCAGCGCCGGTGCCTTGCTCACCTGCGCACACTCAAAGCAGAGGGAGTCACGATCGTTCTTGTGACTCACGCAATGGGGATCGTTCAGGGGATGTGCGACACCGCCACTTGGATGGACCACGGTCGAGTCATGGCCGAGGGAGACCCCCTCAGTGTGGTTGGGAAGTATCTGCACGGCGTGAACGATAAAGAAGCCGAGCGCGATCTTTCTAATGAACTCGATTCGTTCCATCCGACTACGGCGGTGGCCCCGGGACACACTTCTCTGCGCGTCGAGAAGCTCGTGCTTCAAGACCCCGATGGTGAACACGTTCCGTTCGCTATTAGCGGCGCTCCTCTTGATATCCGGGTCGATTGGTCGACGGTTGGGGAGTTTGCCGAACCCCGCTTGGTACTCCATCTACTGAGTGGTGCGGGTCTGCATTTGGCGACGACCTATACCCCCGATGGTTCGCCAGAGATGTTGGGGGAGGGACGCTGGTCGGCGCTCTGTCGTTTCGACGCGCTTCCTCTCGCTCCAGGTGGTTACAAGATTCAGGTCACTGCAACCGATGTTCGTACCAACGTCATTTTTCACAAATCAGATGAATACGACCTCACTGTGAGGGCCGAGGGGCATGCAATCGAGGGTGTCTTTGCCCTGCCAGCTGAATGGATTCACGGGTTGCGTCGCGGCGAGAGTGCATGACGCGGCGAAAGCGTAGCGATGGTAAGTCCGTTGATCTGTTCGACGAAGACGCGTACCTTCTCGCAAATCCTGATGTCGCTCATGCGGTCGCCAGTGGTTCCATCCCTAGCGGTGCACACCATTTTGAGATCGCTGGACAATTCGAAGGGCGTCCTCTTTCGCATTCACAATCACGAAACTCGATTGTTCGAGCAGAGCTTGATGTATCCGGACGCGGCATTGAACTCGGTCCACTCGATAAGCCGATCATGGCAAAGCGCGATGGTTACCAGGTTGAAATCGTGGATTATCTTGAGGCAGCGGCGCTTCGGGCTCAGTATGGCCAAGAACTGCACGTGGGCGTCGATGCCTCGCTCATTGAGGAAGTTGACCATGTTTCTCGTGGAGAAACACTGACGGAATTGATCGGTAACGAAGGTGCATACGAATGGGTCGTAGCGAGCCATGTCATCGAGCACATCCCCGACATCGTGTCCTTCCTGCAAGACGTCGAACGGATTCTTTCGCCTACGGGGCGTTTGGGTCTTGTCGTCCCCGATAAGCGATTCTGCTTCGACTTCTACGGTGAACTTTCCACGAGTGGCCAGATCGTTGACGCATTCGTAGAGAAGCGAACGAAGCCAACGCTCGGACAGGTCGTCGATTATTTCTCCCGAACTTCGCAAGTCAACGGAGCCATCGCGTGGGGTCAGACTCGAGGTGTGGTGCCTCAGCTGATGTACGCCGGCGAGTCAGTGCGCGATGGCTATCGGCGCTCAATCGACGGCGACGATTTCGGTGGCGAGATTCACTGCTGGCGATTTACCCCAGAAAGTTTCCGACTCATCATTGCTGACCTTCGTGCGCTAGGCCTCACATCGCTTGGGATCGTCGCGGAGCACGAAACAATCGGGATTGAGTTCTTTGTCACCTTGGGTCAAAGCGATGAACCCGAACTATCGAGCGAGCACCGACAGATATTGATCCAGGACGTTCAGGACTCCGATCCGAAGCGATACCCCTGACCAGCGGAAGTTGGGGAGCGATCGTTCCGCCGGTGTTAGGAGTCGCGCTGCTCGTCCGAAGAGAGAGCAGGGAGTTGATCAAGAAATGAACGCATCTGGACGCCTGTGTCAAACATGCTCGGCATTTCGTCGAGGTGCTGGTGGGCAGACATCACGAGTTGGGCCCTGAGTGTCGGGTTGTCGTAGAGGCGTCGCATAGCGCTCGCAGCGGCGCCTAGGTCGGGTTCGGCCCATTCGCCTGTTCCATACGCGCCTTCCAGTTCCTCGACTGGCACAAGTCGATAGGGAATGAGTTCGGCGCAAGAACTATCAAGAAAGTCGACAGGTCCGGAATAATTGGTGGCGATGATTGTGGTGCCCGCCGCCATCGCCTCGGCGAGGTGCATTCCGTACCCCTCGGATCGATGAAGTGAAACCAAGACGTCGGCTTCAGCGATGAGCGAGAGTTGCTCGTCGCTCCCGAGGTGGCCATCTCGAACTTCGATGTCGGGACGATCGGAACACGCGATCAAGATTCGTTCGAGGCAATCTCTGCGCTTGTCGCCGTTGAGTGTCTTAACGAGGAGCAATGGACCTTCGTTAGGTTCGAATGCTGCTTTAAACGCATCGATAACGCCGAAGGGGTTCTTCCGTTCCACCACTGAGTACACGTCGAGTGAACAAAGGAAGATGACTCGGCCATTCGGGAGACCAAGGTCTGTCCGATTAAAGCGTGTGCGTGGAGCGAAGATCGGCTTGGCTGGCGGAGCAAGCTTAACTTTGATGGAATCGAGTTTCGCGAACGAGTTGCGAACAAATTCGGTTGGTGTCCATACCTGATCGAGTAGCGCGATTGCTTTGGCGGCGGCATCAGAAGGTGTGGAGAGTTCCCAGAACCAGTAGCCAATCGATCGACGACCCGTGAAAGGGTCTTGGCCCAATTGGCCGGGTAGGCGGGAAAGTTGTTCGGCAGTGACGACGATGACATTCGTGTCGTAGCGGAGTTCTTGGTCGAGTTCTATTGGCGTGTCAACGACGGGGCTCAGCGAATCGCCTATGGCAACTCGAGAGACTGGTAGTCCTGCCATTTCTAACGCCGAGGCAATCCTGACCGCTTCGATGCCGATGCCACTGGTGCGATCGAGATAGCCGATGACATTGACTCCGCCAGTTTCAAACGTTGAAGCGACGAGGCCGTATCCACGCGACTGAAATGGCCGCACGAACAGCGATTGGTACTCAATGTCCATGCGATCGAGCATCCAGATCCGAAAGTTTTCAAGAGCTCCTATTCGGACTTCGGGAAACGTACTTTGGAGGTCACTCCGGCCCTCGTAGACCGCTTTCCAGAACCGACCTAGAAGGCCGTCCGGCGCATTGAGCCATTCGGTAAATGCGATTGGATCGGTAGTCGGATCGGCGAAAAGGGGTTGGCCTGAGAACGACGAAGTGATGTTTTCGCGAGCAAGGTGCCGGATTATGGGGTCAACCAGCATGCCGTCAGGCATCGTTGGTTCGGTTGGGGTTCCACCGAGTTGATCGGCGTGATTCCAGAGGAGTTCGCGAAGGTCATCGTTTTGGCTAAGACGCACGCGAGGGCGAGTGGCAGAACCAACGAGGAGCCATGGGCGTTTTGGATCGTGGCCTTCGCCGTCGATGAGCGCGATCGGGCCGCGGGGGGCTTTCCAAGCGCCAACAGCGAGGTCTGGTGCATCGGATGATGTGACGTCATTGTCGATGCCAAGAATCTCGATAACTCGACCTGCCGGAAGCGAGGCACCCCCGCAGAGCAGTCGTGAAAGCGCAGCAAGAGATTTGGATGATGATGACTTGGCGTGGAATGCAATTGGGCTGTATCGACCCTCCACCAGTAGCTCCCCGGCGGCTGGTGAGAGGTTGTCTTGCGGTGGCAGGTGGCGAACTCGAGACGGAAACGTCAAGTCGCCGTCAGAAGTAAGGAGCGATGTCAGCGGAGCAGTGACAATTGCTGAACCGGTGAGAAGGACGAGGACCGACTCATATGCGCCACTCAGGAGTTGTTGTGCCTCGGCAACCCCTGCAGCGAGCGCGAACTGACGGGGTTCTAGAGCAAGGAACAGACGGTCCCATCCGATACCTGTGGTTTCGGCAGGCAGCGAGGCTCTATCGTCAGCACACACATTTCTTTGATCAGCATCGGGATGAAGCGTTGCAACTGCAGCCGAAAGTGCCGTGGGATCAATTCCCGCAGGAGTTGCAAGGACAACGGCGAGCTTTTCAGGCACGATTTAGACGCCGACTCGCGGGGACCAGTCGTGACGTCCGGGTTCCAGATTCGGATTGAAATAGGGATCATTCGAAAGTTCGTATTTCCAACGGCGCTGAATCATTGCGTGTTCTTCTGGAGTCACTACCGGGTCGCGAGAAACGCTTTCAAAGTGATAAAGCTCAGCGTGGCAGGTGAAGACATTGCGGTACCCGGCCCGATTGAGTTTTAGCGCAAAGTCAACGTCGTTGAAATTCGACTTGAAGTCGGGCGAGAACCCACCGACTTCGTCATAGACATCGGTACGAACGAGGAGACACGCAGCGGTTGAGCCGACTACTTCACGATCGACAACGAGCATTCCGCGGGGACCAAACTCCGACTTGTGTGATTTAAAGAAGATGTGATCGGGATTGCCGGGGTAGACATGGCCGGCGTGTTGCAAGGTTCCATCAGCGAACAGAAGTTTTGCACCCACCGAACCGACATCGGGTTCTTGGATGATTCCAACCATTGTTTCGAGGAAGTCGGGGGAAATGACTTCGATATCATCGTTGAGGAGAAGTAGTAGGTCGCCGTTGGCGTGGACGCGCCCAACATTGACTTTCTTTGAGAAATTAAATTCGCCTTCGAACCAAGCAAGACGAAGTTTGTCGCCAGCGATACGTTTGAGGGACCGAATTGCTTCGGGCGGAGTGTCAGTGTCGGCAACAACGACAAATTCAATATTTCCGTACTTCGACTTTTCGAGGATCGATTGAACAGCATCAATGATGTAGCAGCGTTCGACTCCCCAAACTCGGCCTGAGGTCCCGCGTGTCGGGATGATGATGCTGACAAGCGGGGGATTCTGGAGGATTCTGCGAACGCGGTAGGTGCCAAGTAGCGGGAGTGACTCTACGACGGCATGGATGCCGACTCGGTCGCAATGTTCCTGGATTGCTCGGCGTCCTGCTTCGTATGCGTACATCTTTGATGTGGGATCGCCAGCGGTTGACGTTGCGAGTTGGCGCCAGTGGTAGAGGACTTTCGGGAGGTGATGAATGCGACGAGCTTTCTCGGTCACGCGGAGAATCAGGTCGTAGTCCTGGGATCCCTCGAAGCCCGGTCGGAATCCACCAACATCGACTGCGAGTGACCGACGCATGACCGAAAGATGGCAGCAGTAGTTCTGTGCTCGGAATCGTTCAGGGGACCAATCGGGTTTATAAAAGGCCTGAGTGCGTGACCCATCGAAGGCGATGAGGTCCTCATCGGTATAGAGGTAATCGATGGTGTCGTCGGAGAGAAGCACATTGTTGATGAGTTCGAGCGAGTCGAGATCAATGATGTCGTCGTGGTCCAACAAGACGACGAAATCGCCAGTGGCAGAGGTAAGAGCATCGTTCGATGAGGCGATGATCCCGCCGTTTGCCTCTCGGTAGGTGACAGTGATTCGTGGATCACCGACGTACTCGTTGAGAACCTCTCGGACATGAGGGCTCGGAGACGCATCGTCGACGAGATGCAATTCCCAGTCGGCGAAGGTCTGATTCAGTATGCAATCGATGGTCGCTCGGAGAACGTCGGCCGGAGGGTCGAAGACAGGAGTGACGACCGAGAATCTCGGGCTCATCGACCAAGACCCGAGAGAACTCGGCGCACGATGCTCAAGGCTTGCCGGATTGGGCCACGGAGACTCGGATGAACGAGCTTGGCCGCAATCCGCTGGATTCGGTAATAGTCACGGCGTATCTGGAACAACTGCGTCTCGAGTGAGACGACTTGGCCGCGGACATAGCCCAATTCCGCCTCGGCGGCGATGGCCGCATCTCGGGCGCCAAGAACATCAAGCCGAAGTTTGCGATAGGACTCCTCGGATGGTCCTACGAGACCTCGAAGGCGTTGGACCTCGCCTCGGAGATTGTTGAGTTCAGTTGCGGGACTCAGCACAGCGGAGTCCTCAGTGGGAGTGCTGGTCGTGGTGGGTGACGAAGTCTCCATGCACCGAGACTACCGGGTGGTCGTGGCAAGGGCGAAGGGAGGGGTAAGGGCTAGGATCAATGGGAATGCGATACTTCCAGGCGGCATTACTGTGATCTTCAACCCACATTTCCGGACTGAGTGCGCTCAACCCGCTCACGACGGTTCTCTTCACATACTCACGGAATTCAGCCGTTGACCGGGGACCCGGTTGCGCCGATCGCCTATTGCGTCGTGGGTGGATGTGGACATGTGGGGCTGCCTCTGGCGATGGCCTTTGCCCGAAAGGGAATTCAGACCACATCCTTCGACATCAATCCTGTAGCTGTTGCCTCAGTGAATTCGGGGCAAATGCCGTTCGATGAACCCCAAGCGCCTGAGATCCTCTCTGACATCCTCAGTGCGGGGACTTTTCGGGCCTCGACTGATCCAGCGGTCGTCACCGCTGCTGATGTGGTGATTGTGGTCGTCGGCACGCCAGTCGATGAACATCTCAACCCTGACACCCAGGCGGTTCCTGACGCCATCAGCGCACTTGGCCCAAATCTTCGCGACGGCCAACTGCTGGTGCTTCGTTCGACCGTGTATCCCGGAGTCACTCGATTGGTCGAGGAGCGGATTGTTGCTCTCGGGCTTGATATCGCCGTCGCGTTCTGCCCAGAGCGAATCGCCGAGGGGAAAGCATTCACTGAGTTGTACTCACTTCCGCAGATCGTCTCGGGGCGAACCCCTGCAGCGGTTCGCCGGGCATCGGAAGTCTTTGGGAACCTGACCGATCAAATCGTCGAGACTTCTCCCGAAGAAGCTGAACTCGCAAAGCTCTTCACCAATACGTGGCGATACATCAAATTTGCCGCCGCCAATCAGTTCTACATGATCGCAAATTCTCATGGCATCGATTACGAAGCGGTGCGCCATGCCATCACATTCGACTACCCCCGGGCCAAGGATCTTCCCGGTGCTGGCTTTGCTGCAGGGCCATGTTTGTTCAAGGACACGATGCAACTCGCGGCATTCAACAACAACACATTTTTCCTTGGGCATGCGGCGATGATGGTCAACGAGGGCCTTCCGATGTACCTCGTTGAGCGCATGGACGAACGTTTCGGACTTCGTGACAAGACGGTTGGCATACTTGGAATGGCGTTCAAGGCCGAAAGCGACGATGTCCGCTCGAGCCTCTCCTACAAGTTGAAGCGCATCTTGAAGTTTCGTAGTCGTGAAGTTCTTTGTGCCGATCCGTATGTCACTACCGACAAGTCACTTGTCTCGCAGGACGAGCTGCTGTCCCGCGCAGACATACTCATCATTGGTGCACCCCACCTGCAGTACAAGACGCTT
>JBIIVE010000006.1:0-53494 GCA_044339605.1 Acidimicrobiales bacterium | reverse complement strand
CGCAGGGTGGCTCTGCTGGCCGAGGCGATTGTGGCATTGAACTGGGAGGGCCGAGTCGTCGCCGAATTGGCTCGCGCCGAGGACACCGGCCGGTCCCCGCAGTGGCGAGCACAGGTCGATGCCGTGACAGCCCGCTCCTTTGGTCCCCCGGCCACCGTTGCCGAGTGTGCTGCTCCGTTGCTGCGAATCAATGGCGTTCTCGTTGTTAGCGAACCCCCAGAAGAAACCGACCGCTGGCCTGCCGGTGGTTTGGCCCCGCTTGGATTGCTGGACGAAGGCTCCCCTGTGCCGGGAATGCGACGGCTTCGACAGGTCAGCCTTTGCCCAGACACCAATCCCCGTCGTGTGGGGATGCCGGCCAAGCGGCCATTGTTCTAGGCCCCACCTGTTTCACGTGAAACAGGGATGGGAGGGGTCGAGCGAGATCCCGAAGGTGTTTCACGTGGAACAGTGCAGCCGGCTCTGACCCGTATGGGCGGAGATCTTGGGGAATCGGGGCAATCCTTGACCCGGGGGGCCGGGGCGGGCAGGATGGCAGTTGCATCATCGCGCAGAGCGATTGTTGCTCTCCGACTGCGGTGTGTGCCGCCAAATCCGAGTTGGGACGCATGAAATTTAAAAAAACTGCTAGCGCTGAGGACGGGAGAGAGCAGGGCGTGAAGATGCCGCCGAACCTCTCTGATGCCGAAGCGGTTGTCGAGGGAGCTCGACCAATCTCTGCGGAGCGAACACTGCCCCGCATTATCGCCGTTGCCAATCAAAAGGGCGGAGTGGGGAAGACCACAACCTCGATCAACCTGAGCGCCTGTCTTGCCGAGTTGGGCTATCGGACCCTTGTGGTCGATCTCGACCCTCAGGGCAACGCCTCAACGGGCTTAGGGGTCGATATCCGGTCCCTTGAGTCCTCCATGTACGACGTGATCCTCCACGACGTTCCCCTCGAGGACTGCATTGAAGGCACGGTGGTCCGCAATCTGTTTGTGGCCCCGGCCAGCCTGGACTTGGCGGGAGCCGAAATCGAGCTGGTTCCGGCCTTTAGTCGTGAGATGCGCCTCAAGATGGCGATCGATTCGGTCAAGGATGACTACGACTTTGTGCTGATCGACTGTCCCCCGTCGTTGGGCCTCCTAACGGTGAATGCGATGGCCGCAGCCACCGAGGTGCTCGTCCCCATTCAGTGTGAGTACTTCGCCCTCGAGGGCTTGACGCAGCTCACCAAGAACGTGGCACTCATCCAGAAGAGCTTGAACCCGGCGCTGGAGATCAGCGCCATCGTGCTCGTGATGTACGCCCGCACCAACCTTTCCGACGGTGTTGTGGCTGACGTGCGTGAGCATTTCGGCGACAAGGTCTGTCGGGAAGTCGTCCCCCGTTCGGTGCGTCTCTCAGAGGCCCCCGGATTCGGACAACCAATCATCACGTTCGATCCAAGTAGCCGGGGGGCAACTGCCTACCGGAAGTTGGCCAAGGAGGTCAGTGGTGGCACGCCGCAGCGGACTCGGTAAAGGTCTCGGATCTCTCATCCCGACCACGGAACGATTGCAGGACAGCGACGCGATCCTGCGAGAGCTTCCCATTTCGGAAATCGTGGCAAATACGTTCCAGCCACGAAGCCATTTCGACGAGGAGGCGCTCGTCAGCCTTGCGGCGTCGATTCGCGCTGTCGGTGTTCTTCAGCCCATTCTCGTTCGCGAGTTGGGGGAGGACTCGTACGAACTGATCGCAGGGGAGCGGCGCTGGCGTGCGGCCAAGCGCGCTGGCCTTCAGACCATTCCCGCCATCGTTCGTACCGCCGAGGACGAAGGATCACTTGAACAGGCCCTCGTCGAGAACCTCCATCGAGAAGATCTCGGAGCTCTCGAGGAAGCGGCGGCGTATCAGCAGCTCATTGAAGAGTTCAAGCTCACCCAAGATCAGGTGGCGACCCGTGTTGGCAAGAGCCGTTCAGCGGTTGCCAACACCATGCGTCTCCTTCAGTTGCCGACCAGCATTCAGCGCCTCTTGGGCGAAGGACAGTTATCGGCCGGCCATGCTCGCGCGTTGCTCGGAACCCCAGATCGGGCCTTCCAGGAGAAGCTGGCGAAGGCCACTGTCTCGGAGAAGCTCACTGTTCGCGAGGTCGAGGACCGAGTGCGTGAGCACGGGGGCACGCCTGAGCCCGAAGCCGGAGGTTCGACCGCTACCGGGACAAAGCCACCGACGCTCGTTCGACCGGCCCCCCTGCTTGAGCTCGAGGAAATGCTTTCCGATCACCTCGATACCCGGGTCGCAGTATCGATGGGTCAACGCAAGGGACGTATCGTCATCGACTTCTCAACCCTCGAGGATCTCGAGCGCGTCTACCGAGTCATTGTCGACGGCAAAGAGCCGATGGACTGACAAACCTCCACCAAAACCTTTGGTGAAGGGTTCTGCACAGCCTGTGGATGAGGCTGTGGTCAACCAAAACGGGGCGCTTTGTTCTGGTAGCGCCCGCGAATCTGAAAATGCAGAAGGCCCCGGTCGAAACCGGGGCCTTCGTCGTTCTTGAACCTGGATGCCGACAGTTGTCGACGAGTGCAGCGCCTTAGATGAACGGCTTGAAATCGTCGAGAAGTTGCGACTTGCCCTTGGCGCCCACGATGCGAGCAGCCTCTTGACCGTCCTTGAACACGATCATGGTGGGAATGCTCATGACGCCGAAGCGGCGAGCAATATCGGGATTGTCATCCACGTTGAGTTTGGCAATGGCCAGGCTGCCGGCCTGCTCTTCAGCGATCTCTTCAAGGATGGGGGCGACCATCTTGCAAGGACCACACCATTCGGCCCAGAAGTCAACGACAACGGGGACGGCCGATGAGCCAATCTGCTCATCGAATGTGGCATCGGTATAGGTGGCGATGTTTTCGGACATGGTTCCTCGTTCACGTGGTGGCCAGCGATTGCTAGCCAATTGGATGAGATCTGTTTTCATCGAACAAATGTTCGAGTAAGTGCTCGCTAACTGAGAACAGCAGATCGTTGTGCATCTCTGGAAAGAGTTGCGCTGATTATGACAACGCTACCGCGGGTCGGTTTGATTCCCGAGCAGCGCGATCGCTATCCAGACAGGGATTAGTGAACGTTGGCCTCGAGCCATCGTTCGCTGTCGATTGCGGCCATACACCCGGATCCGGCGGCGGTAATGGCCTGGCGATAGACGTGGTCCTGGACGTCGCCACAGGCAAAGACGCCTTCGATGTTGGTGAGCGAGCCGTTGTGGGTCACGAGGTAACCGTTTTCGTCGGTGGTGAGTTGACCGACGAACAGATCGGTATTTGGCCGGTGGCCGATGGCCACGAAGACGCCGGTGACGGCAAGCGGACGTTCTTCACCGGTAATGGTGTCGGTGAGCGTGACACCCTCGACTGTTTGTTCGCCCTGAATGGCGGTCACCGTTGAGTTCCACGCGAAACGTATTTTTTCGTTGGCAAAGAGACGGTCTTGCATGATCTTCGAGGCGCGTAGTTCTTCGCGACGGTGAACAAGCGTGACGGTCTTGGCGAATTTCGTGAGAAAAAGCGCTTCTTCTATGGCCGAATCGCCACCACCAACGACAGCGATGTCGTGATCGCGGAAGAAGAAACCATCGCAGGTGGCGCAGGTTGAAAGACCGTGACCAAGGAGGCGTGTTTCCTCTTCAAGTCCGAGCATGAGAGAACGCGCACCGGTCGAAACGATGATGGAGTGGGCAAGGTGTGTTGGTTCGGATGCGTCGGTATCGCCGATCCAGACCTTGAAGGGACGAGCGGAAAGGTCGACCTTGCTCACTTTGCGGGTAACAATTTCGGTACCGAAGCGCAGGGCCTGTTCACGGAACTTCATCATGAGTTCCGGACCCATGATGCCGTCGGGCCAACCAGGAAAATTCTCGACCTCGGTGGTGAGCATGAGCTGACCGCCGGGCTGATCGCTGGTCGAGGACGGTTCGCCTTCGATGAGCAGGGGAGCCAAGTTGGCGCGAGAGGTATAGATGGCGCTGGTCAAGCCGGCGGGACCGGAACCGATGATGATGACGTTACGAATCTCAGGCACGAGGAACTCCAGAAGTCAATGATCAACGCGGATCATGTCAGGTGATGGGGGGTGATGTGAGCGGCGAAACCACTTAGCGCTTTGAGGTCTTCCCAACGGCAGGTGCCGGGGCTGGGGCGTTGCGACGGCGGAACAAAAGAGCTCCGACCACGGCAAACAGCACTCCGAGAATGAGATAGGGCAACCAAACGCCTGAGGGCAGGACTTCGTCGAGAAGTCGAACGATGCCGATGATTGCCAGCACCACGATGGCAACGACGATGGTTCCGGCGAAGACACCGAAGACCACACCCCGAGCGATCTTCATGATCGGGGTGGTTGTGCGGTCGCGCACGGTCTCGACCGCGTTGACGATGGCGTCGGCGGCTTGTGCCGGCCAGTCGCCGCCAATCAGCGAAGATGCTGCACCAACCGAAGGAAACGAACGCGGTGGCGTTGACGCGGTTGATTCGGTGCTGCCGGTGTTTGACGCGTCGGAGCCCGTGTCCATAGATGCGATCCTACCCACGAAGCTCCGGGGTTAGGAGGTGACAATCACGTCGGTGATGGTGACTTGCCACGGCGGGGTGTCCTTGAGTTCGGTGATCCACAGCAGAATCGCGTTCCCCCGCGCCTTGTGGAGGTCGAGAGTTATCGAACCCCTGATATTTGTTGCCGAGGTAACGACCGGACCCCAACCGATAAGTGTGGTCGGTGCGCCAGTGGCGACATAGGCCTCAACCGACCATCCATTCGATGGTGAGTCGATGGCAATCGAGCCGACGACGCCTTCGGCAGCGAGATCAATCACGAGACCAACGCCATTTTTGAGGTTTCCAAATGTGCGTGAGGTGTACACCTCGGTCGACCACGACGTAAGCGAGTCCGCATCGACCGCGTTCATGGCGGCGGACTCGTTTTCGAAACCGGTTCTGTCCGAGGGGTCAAACGAATGCGCGGTCGAGATCGCCAGTTGTCGTGGCGTTGTGGTCGTCGTTGTTGGTTCACTGGAAAGAAAGGTCCGAGCGGCATCGGTGTTCGCGACGAGCAACGCAATGAGTAGGAGTACTCCGACCACAACGAGGGTGACGATCACCCCAGACCATCCTCGCTTTACTCGAGGAGGCCGAGCGGGAACTTCGACCGCTGCGGAAGCTGTTTCAGGATCGGCCAACACATCGAGCCGCGTTGAGAGGAGAGCGGCGCGCATGTCGTTTGCAGAAGCGAAGCGATCACCAGGTGCGCGAGACATCGCGCGCATCACTGTTGTTTCGAGGTCTGCAGGAATTTCGGTGAGGACGAGTGATGGTCTTGTGGGATCTCGATGCATGCGAGCAAGCGCTAGCGCTGCGGGAGTTTCGGCGCGAAACGGTGCTTCACCGCACACCGCTTCGTAGAGAACGGCTCCGAGTGCATAGAGGTCGGTTCGACCATCGACCGGACCACCCTCGACCTGTTCGGGAGCGAGGTACTTCACGGTCCCGAGAACCTGAGCGGTACGTGTGAGGTCGGGTTCATCGAGAACCTTGGCGATTCCGAAATCGGTTACCAGAACGCGGCCGTCGTCGGAAAGAAGAATATTCGCAGGCTTGATGTCACGATGAATGACGCCAGCTTTGTGCGCGATTGCGAGTGCTGCGGCAACTTCAGCGCCAATGTGAATGACTTCGATCGGATCAAGTGCACCGCGTTCGTCGAGAAAGTCGCGCAACGTGCGACCGCGAACAAGTTCCATGACAATCGCGTCGCATCCGTCAAGGTCGACCGTGTCATAAATCGCAACGATTGTTGGGTCAACAAGCCGTGCGGCTGCGACTGCTTCGATGTGAAAGCGTTGCCGCACAGTGGGATCATTCGCGAACTGGGGATGAAGAATCTTCACCGCGACAGCGCGCCCAAGCACGAGGTCGTTGGCTTCCCACACTTCGGCCATTCCGCCGATAGCTAATTGGGATCGCATTTCGTATCGCTGTGCGAGAACGCGTCCCGCGAGTGCGCGGCCAGTTTGTTGTGCGGGTGGTGGCCCAGTGTCGTCCGCGTTCACGCGGTGTCAGAGCAGCGTTGAATCACGGACGCAGGTAGCACATGCCGATTACGCCGGGACCACCATGGGTTCCAATGACGGCGCCGATAGTGCCCAAACGAATCTGCTCACGGGGATAACGCTCGGAGATCATGTCGAGGAAAATGTCGATATCGGGAGCCTGACCGTGGAGGATCGAAAGTTTCTCGACGGTCCCTTCGGCGAAGAGTTGATCGCGCATCCATTCGAGCGAGCGTTTCCGAGTGCGTTGCTTGCCCGCTTCTTCGACTGCGCCATCGGCGATGCGAATGATTGGTTTCATCGACAACATTGATCCGAGAAGTGCCTTCGCGCTGCCGATGCGACCACCCTTTTTCAAATTTTCAAGGGTGTCGAGCCCGCCATAGATCTCGGTGCGCGGAATCATGGACTCGACAAGCGCGACAACGGCGTCAACATCGGCACCGTTGCGGGCGGCCGCAGCCGCTTCGAGGACCATTGTTCCGAGACCACCGGTCAGGGATCGACTGTCGATGACGCGAACATCGATGTCTCCGGCAACGGCGGTGGCAGCATTGCGTGCCGACTGCGCAGTTGCGGAGAGTTCACCGGAAAGATTGATGCACACCACGGCGCTGGCGCCGACAGCGGCGGCACCGCGGAAGGCTTGTTCGAAGCGACCGGGTGAGGGGGCTGCAGTTTCCGGAAGCAATCCGGTGCTTGCCATTTTCGCGTAGAAGGCATCGGCGCTGAGTTCTTCGCGGTCGATGAACTCTTCGTCGCCAAAGCGAATGCTCAGCGGTACGACCCCAATGCTGTTGGTCGTCGTTTCAATTTCGGTTAAGTCACACGAACTATCGGTGACGATGTGTACGCCGGTCATGGTGCTCCCGTTGGATCGGTGACGCTATGACGCTAGTCATCCACCCGGGCTCGGTGATGGTTCGTCGGCGGCGACCAACGCCCGGGCACGGCGCGTATGGCGGAAATGGCGGCCCCACCACACCAGCAAGAACAGTCCAGCAATCACCGAGACGAAGAGACCGAGCCCAGAAATCGCCGTTGAGCGGACATCGATTCGGCTCGATGCGACGAGTAAGCCTCCACCCGAGGAGGCGACTTCCACATCGAGGGGGAAGGCGCCTGAGGCTCGGGTGGTGACGGAGATATCGGTTCGTGTCGTACTGGATGGAGAAAGGGCGATTTCGTAGGAGGTGCCCTCGGGGAACTCGAGTTTGGGGCTACTCACGGTGATCCTTACCAATGCCTCGACGGGCAATGTGTTGGTAATCACCAATGGAATCTTCCCGCTGCTCGAGGTCAGGGTGACCTTTTGAGAGGTCGGGAGGCTGATTGATGAGCTCAGTGCCTGGAGTTGCGAGTCAGCGTTATCGAGGATGGCGACGCGGTCAGGGGAATCCAGAGTCACCTCGGCCGAAGCAAGAATCGTTTTCTCGATGGGAGTAATCAGTTCGCCGCCTTCGGGAAGCATCGACTTCAGCCCAAGCAGGTTCCATTGGGCTTGTTCGAGTTGGATGCCATACAACCCGAGTTCGGTCGGTTCGGTGCTCGTCCACTCTCGAACGATTGGTTTCTGCGAAGCGGTGGCGACCGCAGTGCGAGCGAACAGGTCGTCGAGGGTGACGGGTTGGATCACGGCGCTTCCGATGGAACCACTTGCCGCACCAGTTGTTGTCGAGAGTCCGGCGAGAAACTCCTTGAACGCCGCTGTGTCAGTGCCGGCCGGAATTGTGAGAGCGGCGCCTCGGTTCGCGCCGGGTTGTCCTTGGTGAAGCATCATGATCTCGGCGAGGGCATGGTGGGCTCCAAGAACTGGATCCCTTGTAAGGACGAAGCGTGAAGAGGCCGTGTCGTCATTGGCCATGGCCGCGAAGGAGGTTCCGTTCTCGCCTTCGATCACGAATCGGTTTGTGAGAACCGATGATTCATCGTTGATGACTGCGGATCGAAGTTGCGAGGACTGCAGAACCACCGAGCGAGTACCTAGTGCGGCTAACCGATCAATTGCTGCTGGAGTGACAGATGGGTCGATCACCTGTGTCCGACGGTCAGGGGCAGCGGCAAAGGCTGCAGAGAGGACGCTGTCCCCGGCGGCGTATTCGGTTTCGATGACTGATCCGCGACCGCCGGCCATGAGGGAGCCGGAATCAATTGAAACAAAGGGGCGACTTAGGGTCTGGCGAGTCTGGTTTTCGGGTCGAACGGAAGAATCGCCAGCATCAGTGAGGGCTTGGACAACAAAGGGTGTCGCCGCGAGTGTGAGTGGCGTCGCAGGAGAGCCCCCCAAAATGCGGAATTGTTCGCCCGCCCGAGCGATCTGCGCGTCAGAGAGTCTCGGTGAACCATCCGGACTCACTTCGAGCGGTGCATCGATGACAACAGTTGTCGCAAGAGAAATTGGAGTCGTTGGAGTGGTTTCCGAAGGCAAGCGCAACAGGTGCGTAACGATGCTGTCGAGTCGAGAGCCATTTGGTGCAGTTGCTTCGATACGCACGGGATAGATACCGCTTTCGCTCAGCACGGTGCCGCCTTCTCGCGCAGGCCACTGCTCATTTATGGGAAGCGAAAGAGTTGTTGCTGACTGGTTTGCACTGAGAACCGTTGCTGGTGTTGAAAACAGGGGGCTGCCGAGCTGTTCGCCCGCAATTGTTCGATTCAATCGACTTCGAGTCGTGATGGCGTTGTAGATGACGAGATCGAGCTTTGTCGTTGCAGGGAGATTGCCAGTTGAAACTTCTGCAGTAAATGTTCCATTCGGTCCGACAAAGGCCGTTTGGCGCACCAGGGTGAGTTGACCAGGTGCTGGCGTGGTTTGTGCGCTCGCGCCGCGAGGACACATCACGAAGAGCAGTGCCGCAACTCCAAGTACGGAAAAAACGCGACGCATCACGAGCCGTAACTTTCCGTGAACGTGAAGTCTAAGACGGCTAACCCGGTCGCTTCATCGGTGAATCCGAGGTGTTGATACAACGAGTGTGCTCGTTCATTGATTTCCTGAGTATTGACGAGCACGGAGTCACATCCGCGACGCCGACACCAGCTGAGCGCATCGCCAACAAGCGCGGTGCCAATGCCGTGACCGTGAAAATTCGGATGCACGGCGAGGCGTTGGAGGTACCCAAGACGGCGGGCGGCTCCGGTGATGTGGTAGCCCACCACGCGATTGTTCACGCACGCAACGCGGAAACGAGAACGCGGTGTCGCCTGCCGAGCGTCGAGGAACCCGTTGAGGTCGAAGCGCCAGAAGCTATCGAAGGCGAGACCGTCGAGATTGAGCACCGCCTCAATGTCGCGAGACCGGCCGCGGCGAATGTGGGTATGCGGAGCTGTGGCGCTGGGGAGATTGAACAATTCGTGACGCAGAAGGTGCAGCCGTTCATGCACCGAGAACCCGTACTCGAGGAACACGGGCTGTTCCGGAGAGGTCAGCGCCGGTGTCAGCACGGCGCGATACCCGGCATCGGCGATCGAGACGACGGCACGATGCAGGGCGTCGGGAGAGGGGGGAGCACCCGGGGTTGGGCTGAGCAGGGCCAGCGAGGGGTCGCCTCTCCAAGGGCCGATCCGCATGCGGTCGGAATGTCCGGTGATGGTGTCAGTGCGTCGCATGGCCTCGTCACAAGCCTAGGACCCATGACCGCTCTGCTCCTTTGCACGGGGACTCGGCTGCTCCCTCTCTGCCAGTGGTCCAACCCGATGGGCCAACCACAGGGGATTGCCCCGGTAGCCTCCGCCCGGTGATCCCCGAACGCCTTCTTCCCGTTCTTGAGCGAACGAGCCCGCTGGCTGAACGCTTTGCCGCGTCGGGATACAAGCTCTATTTGGTCGGTGGGGTTGTCCGCGACCTGCTTCTGGGCCGGGATATGAGCGATGGTCGGGATATCGATATGACCACCGACGCCCTTCCGGCCGAAACCAAGCGATTGGTCAAGGGCTGGGCCGATTCCGTGTGGAGCCAGGGAGAGCGATTCGGCACGATTGGCTGTCAGAAAGATGGCTGGACGTTCGAAATCACTACCCATCGGGCCGAGGCGTACGACCCTGAATCTCGCAAACCCGAGGTTGTGTTTTCCGATGTGATTGAGGCCGATCTGTCTCGTCGGGATTTCACGGTGAACGCGATGGCGTTGTCGTTACCCGACCCCGTACTCATTGATCCCTTTGGTGGAGCCGATGACCTTGCTGCCGGCCGGTTGCGGACGCCGCTGTCGCCGGAAGAGTCGTTCTCTGACGATCCGCTGCGCATGTTGCGCGCTGCTCGATTCCTTTCGGGCTACGGACTCACTCCCGATGATGAATTGCGCGCTGCGGCAACGTCGATGTGCGAGCGACTGTCGATCGTTTCGGCGGAACGAATCCGTGATGAGTTCGACAAGTTGATGGTTGTTGAAGATCCAACGCCAGGTTTGTGGTTCCTTGCCGATACCGGATTGATGGATCAGTTCCTTCCCGAGTTCTCTCGCATGCGTCTGGAACAAGATCCGATTCATCGACACAAAGACGTGTTGACGCACACGATTGCCGTCATCGGTAAGACGAGCACGAATCGTTTGGTGCGTTTGTCGGCGCTGTATCACGACGTTGGTAAGCCGCGCACGCGAGCAATTGGCGACGCGGGCGTGTCGTTCCATCATCACGAAGTTGTCGGCGCGCGCATGACGCGAGATCGCATGAAGGCGCTGAAGTATTCGAGCGAAGACGTTGAAGCCGTTAGCCGTTTGGTGTTTCTCCATTTGCGTTTCCATACCTACAAGATGGGTTGGACCGACTCAGCGGTTCGCCGATTTGTCCGCGATGCAGGCGATTTACTGCCTGAATTGATTGAACTCACTCGTTGCGATTGCACCACGCGCAATGAACGCAAAGCGCAAGAACTTGCGAAACGCATGGATGAACTCGAAGCGCGCATCGAGGATCTGCTTACGCGCGAAGAACTTGCGTCCATGCGACCCGATCTCGATGGCAATGCCGTGATGAACTACCTCGGGCTTACGCCGGGTCGTGATGTCGGTGACGCGCTCGACTTCCTTTTGGAACTTCGTTTGGAAGAAGGTCCGTTGGGTGAAGACGAAGCGAAGAAACGCCTCGACGCGTGGTGGGCGGAACGTCAGTCGAACTGAGCCGCTCGAATTTGGTCAGACGCCGTCTTTGCGACCGCGGATGATCACCGTGCTTGGCACAATGGCGCGACCGGAACGAGCTTCGGGTTCGAGCAATGCATCAACGCGGAAGTTTGCTCGCATAAACGAAGTGAACAGTTCTCCGACAGAGCGCGAGTACACCTCGACGCCGTCGAGATCTTGCGGCAGGTCCTCCCCGTAACGACGAGCGAGGCGCGGCGAGTTCATTGGATCGTGATCGAGCATGAGCCAGGCCGGATGGGGGAGCGACACACTGAAGGACCCGCCGGTGCGAAGAACTCGATTGACTTGTCGCAGCACGCGATCGAGATCATCGGCCCGAGCGAGTGCGTAGACCGACAGCGCAAGATCGATTTGATCGGCGCGAACAAAGGCCAGATCGGCGAGATCGCCGTGGTGAAGCTCGACCTTGACCTCGTTGATCTCTGCGAGCTGCCGGGCGGCATCGATGCGGGCGATGTCATGGTCGACGGCAATCACATGAGCGCCGGCGAGGGCCAGGCTCACGGCGTTGTGTCCGAGTCCGACGCCAAGTTGAAGGATTTTCTTGCCCTTTGGGGCGGTGAGGAGTTTCAGCGAATCGTCGCCGGGAAGATCGGGACCCCAGGTGACCGTGTCGAGTGGGAGTTCCGCCCGACCGGGGAAGGAAGTCGATGGGTTGGCCGAAGGGCGAGAGGATCCGTAGTCAGTCACGGGGGCAGTCTCCCGCAGGCAACGGTGTGGTCGGTGGACTGCGCGAGGTCGCTTGTACCGCAAGTGGAGCGGGCCGTCGCTAGCCTCGGCCCCTATGGGTTCCGCCTCACGACCCTTCCGCGGTGCCCCGAGCGGCAAAGGCGGCGAGATCGATTACCGACTCGCGCGTCAGCACCTCATTTCGGAATACAAAAAAGGTCGGTTGGCCCAGCACGAAGTCTGTGATGCCCATCCTGAATTGGTGCGTGCCGCCCGTGAAGTGGGCCAGCCCACCAGTGAGGACTGCCCGATCTGTCAGGACCACACATTGGTGTTGGTGTCCTATGTCTTTGGGCCCCGATTGCCCGCCTTTGGTCGTTGCATCACCACGGCCAAGGAACTGAAGGCCTTCACGAAGCGCTCAAAAGAGGGCGATTTCGCCTGTTATGTCGTCGAAGTCTGCCCCGCGTGCCATTGGAACCATTTGGCCCGTACCTTCTTATTGAATCCGGCCCGTTCGGCCTGATCACCTTCCACCATGTCCCCCTCCACTAGCGGCTCAGCCGCATCCGGACGTCGTTCGACGCGTACCGCCCGCAAGGTCGGGCCTGACGGCGTGCGCCGAAGCATCTTTTGGCGCTGGCGTCGGGCGTTTTTCGGCGTTGGTCTGGTCGGGATCTTGCTCATTGCTGGCGCTGGCTACCTATTCACCCAGGTTCCTCTGCCCGACAAGGATCCGCCCCTTCTCCAGACCACGTTCATGTGTTCATCCGAAGTGACCTCTGGCTGTGTCGCGGACAATTCCATCGCCCAGCTCTCTGGCGGGGTGAACCGAACCTCGGTTGACTGGAACGAAATTCCTCAGGTTGTGGTCGATGCGGTACTCGCGGCCGAGGACCGAACATTCTTTGAGCATGGCGGTGTTGACCCGGCCGGCATCCTGCGCGCCGTATGGACGAACCTTCAAGCCGGCGGCGTTTCCCAGGGTGGGTCAACCATCACGCAGCAATATGTAAAGAACGTTTACCTCACCCAAGAACGCACGATCACCCGAAAGATCAAAGAAGCGTCGCTGGCGGTGAAGGTTGAACGTGAACTTCCGAAACAGGAAATTCTCACTCGCTATCTCAACACGATCTATCTCGGCCGCGGTGCCTACGGAATCGAGGCAGCCACTCGTGTCTATTTTGGCAAGAAACTTGATCAAATTACGTTGCCCGAAGCCGCGTATCTCGCTGGACTGATTCGTTCCCCCGAAACCGCCGATGCGAAGTTGCCAGAGAACGATCCGAAAGCTCAGCGCAGCCGCCAAACCGCGATTGAGCGTCGCGCTTCGGTGCTTGACGCAATGGTTTTGACCGGCGCAATTACAACAGAGGAAGCAATTGCGGCGAAGGCGAACGACTGGAGCGATGTGCTGGTTCGCAGCACGAAGAACAGTTACGGAAATGTCGCCCGCACCGAGTGGGGCACGGAGTACTTCGTCGATTACGTGCGTCATTGGCTGATCACCGAGGGTGGGTTCACCGACGCGCAGGTCTATGGCGGTGGACTTCGTGTGTACACGACGCTGGATTTAGAAGATCAGGGTGCTGCAGCGTTGGCAATTACGTCAACGTTGAATCGACCGAATGATCCGGCCGCGGCGTTGGTGTCTATTGATGACGCTGGTGCAGTGCGGGCAATGATCGGCGGACTCGATTTCAGCGGATCAGGCAAGTATTCAAAGGTGAATCTCGCTGTCGGTGTTGAAGGTGGTGGGGCCGGCCGCCAAGCAGGATCAGCGTTTAAGGCATTCACACTGGCCGAAGCAATGAACCAAGACATGCCAATGTCGAAGTCGTACGACGCACCGTCGCGAATTTCGATCCCGAAGGCTGACGGCGGACGCGATTGGAGCGTCGGAAATTACGCCGATGCCGGACTTGGGCAACTCGATCTCATCGCCGCCACGATGCAATCTTCGAATACGGCCTATGCCCAATTGATGGTCGATGTTGGTCCGAAGAACGTCGCCGACCTCGCAACGCAAATGGGAATCACGAGCCCGCTCAAAGCGGTACCTGCGCTGACACTGGGTACGAGCGAAGTGTCGGTTTTGGACATGGCTTCGGGTTATTCGACATTGGCCGACAACGGCGAGCACATCAAGCCAACGGTTGTCACCAAAGTGACCGATGCAAAAGGCAATGTCCTTTATGAGAACAAGGTCATTCGCAAACGGGTACTCGACGCCAAAGATGTGGCCAAGGTCAATTACATCCTCAATCAGGTCGTTGAAGGCGGCACCGGAACGGGCGCCCGCATCGGGCAGCCCTCTGCGGGCAAAACGGGAACGACGGAAAACAATCGTGATGCCTGGTTTGTGGGTTTCACCTGCAAGCTGACGACAGCGGTGTGGGTCGGTTACCCCGATGGCACGTTTATGAAATCGGTGCATGGAATCTCTGTGACTGGTGGCTCGTTCCCTGCCACGATTTGGAAGAAGTACATGACGGTTGCCACCAAGGGGACCTCGTCATGTCCGTTCCCCTATCCCACCGATGACGGCACCAACTTGGGATCGACGTCATCAACCAGTTCGACGAGTACCTCGAGTTCTTCGAGTACGTCGACCTCGTCAACCGTGAAGCCGTCGACCACCACCTCGTCTACAAGCACCTCGACGACGTCGACCACGACGACCACGACGACCACCACGACGATCACGCCCTAGGCAAACGAGTTCGCACCATCTTTGTGGTGAGTGCGATGGCCCGATAGCGTCGTGGACATCCGCCGGTAGCCGAGGGGCACTGGACGGGCAGGAGGCTCCAATGAGCACGCGAATCACTGTTCCATCGGTGCAGGGCCGCAAGGTTCGACGCGGTGATGTTCCTTTGGTGATGGTCACTGCGTACGACGCGCCTGGTGCGCGCATGGCCGATGCTGCCGGCATCGACATGATCCTTGTTGGTGATTCCGTTGCGATGGTTGTTCTTGGCTACGAAGACACACTGCAGGTCACCGTTGCTGACATGGCCCATCACACCGCTGCGGTTGCTCGCGCAACGCCGGCTTCGCTGATCGTTGCTGATATGCCGTGGATGAGTTACCACGTATCGGTTGCCGACACGGTGACAAACGCTGCCTCACTTATTCGTGCTGGCGCGCAGGCCGTGAAACTTGAGGGTGGACGTAAGCGTCTTCCCATGGTCGAAGCGCTCATCGATGCCGAGATTCCGGTGATGGGCCATATTGGACTCACCCCGCAATCGGTGAACGCAATGGGCGGTTTCAAGGTCCAGGGTCGCAAGCACGAAGCGGCACTGGCGCTTGTTGAAGATGCAAAAGCCCTTGCGCATGCTGGATGTTTTGCGATTGTTATCGAGGGTGTGCCCGACGAGGTCGGCCGCATGATTACTGAATCGATCGACATTCCCACCGTTGGTATCGGCGCAGGCGCCGGATGCGACGGACAGGTCCTCGTCTTCCACGACGTGCTTGGCATTGAAGACCGCGTGCTTCCCAAGTTTGTTCGTCGTTACGCCGACCTCGGCGCCGAAGGCGTTCGCGCTCTTGGCGCTTATGCCGACGATGTCCGGACCGGACGGTTTCCGTCTGCTGCCGAGAGCTATTCGCTTGAAGCTCGTACGGCCGAAACACTCGGTTTGTACGGCACGCCGATTTCTCCGGTCTGACCAATGAAGCGGCGAGCGGTCGTTGCCGTCGTCGCGCTTGTTGCGACCACAGCATTGCTCAGTGGATGCGGTTCGGATGTTTCGTCAACGAAGCAATCGCAGCAGCAGTCGGTCGTGACCGCCGAGGCGTCGCTGCGCGCGCAGGGGTTCACCAAAGTCACGCTGCGCATTCGCCATGCCGATGGCACTGTTGAAGAGCATTGCGTGTGGTTGGCCGATAGCGAGCTGGAACGCCAGCAAGGTCTTTCGGAACGTACCGATCCGCTGATTGCTGGCGGCGAGGCGATGGTGTTCTCGTTCGATGCCGACTCCGACCGAACGTTCTGGATGAAGGACACAGTGCTGCCCCTCTCAATCGCATGGATCGATGGCGAGGGCGCAGTCATTGGCACTGCCGATATGGACCCGTGCCCGGCGACTTCCACAAATTGCGAGAAGTTTTCTGCGGAGCGCCCCTACCGATTGGCCATCGAAATGGCCCAAGGACGGCTCCAGGACTGGGGAATCAGGCCCGGTGCCACTGTCTCACTGGGCGCTTCTTGCTGAACGGGCCGAACCGCTCTTGGGAGTTCGGGGCCCTCTCCTATAGGGTTCGATCTCCAATTGAAGCCCTGCCCTGAGCTTTCGGGGCTCCGGTTCCCGTCCTGCGGCCCGGATCCAGAGGGAGGTGATGCGCTCATGCGAGCGTATGAACTCATGGTTATTTTCGACGGAGACGTCGAAGACACTGCAGTCAATGCGATGCTCGCCAACGTCAACACGCTTGTTGAGGCTGGTGGCGGCAACGTCAAGAAGACTGATCGTTGGGGTCGTCGGCGTTTCGCTTACGAAATCAACCACAAGTGGGAAGGCATCTACGTCGTGCTTGAGATCTCGACCGAAGGTCGCGATCTTCACGAGGTCGAGCGCGTCCTGCACATCGCGGACGAAGTTGTTCGCCACAAGGTCATGCGTCTGCCCGAGAACGAAGCCGTCCGACGCGGTCTACTCGGCGACGCCACCCCGGCTACCGCCGGTTGAGTGGAAGGTCACGACAATGGCAGCAGATAACAACGTTGTACTCGTAGGAAACTGCACCCGCGATCCAGAACTTCGTTTCACCGCAAGCGGTCAAGCAGTCGCAGCCTTCGGGCTCGCTGTGAACCGTCGCTGGCAGAACCGCCAGACCAACGAGTGGGAAGAGCAAGTTTCGTTCTTCGATGTCACTTGCTGGCAGCAGATGGCCGAGAACGTTGCGGAGACAATCACCAAGGGCGCTCGTGTCGTGGTGAGTGGTCGCTTGCAGCAGAGTTCGTGGCAGACCCAAGACGGCGACAAGCGCACCAAAGTTGAAATCGTCGCCGACGAGGTTGCTCCGAGCCTCCGCTACGCCACCGCACAGGTTGTGCGCAACGAACGCCGTGAAGGCTTCGATGGTGGCGCCAATTCCGGTAGCGCCAATTCCGGTGGCGGTGGCGCAAGTCGCCCCGCTCCTAATGATCCCCCCGCTGGTTATGACAATGATGAGGAACCGTTCTAATGGCTAAGGCAGCACCGAAGCGCGGCAAGAATAAAGACAACGCTCGCCGCAGCAAAAAGAAGATCAGCCTGCTCACGCAGGAAAAAGTCGAGTTCGTTGACTACAAGGACATCAACATGCTTCGTCGGTTTATGTCCGACCGAGCAAAGATTCGTGCCCGTCGTGTCAGCGGCAATGACTCACAGCAGCAGAAGGAAATCGCACGAGCGATCAAGAACGCTCGTGAAATGGCCCTGCTGCCGTACACCAACCGTGTCACCACTCAGCGTGGCGGCGGTCGTGACCGTGGCGAACGCGGTGACCGTGGCGATCGCGGCGATCGCGGGCTCAAGCTCGAGAACGCTGAAATCCGCGAAACCGTTACCGATGACGCCGTGATCGAGGAGCTCGAGGCAACGTTTATCGACGCCGAAGGCACCGAGGTCGAGGTTGTTGTGGAAGACGTGGAGGTTTCCGAATGAAGCTCCTCCTGCGTTCCGACGTCAATGGTGTTGGCAAGAAGGGTGATGTGGTTGAGGTGGCCGATGGTTTCGGTCGCAACTACCTCCTCCCCAAGGGTTTCGCTGTTCTGGCGACCCGTGGTGGAGAAGCCCAGGCTGCATCGATGCGTCGCTCACGCGACCAGCGTGACGCCGCCGATCGTTCGGCAGCATCCGACATCGCCGCCAAGCTCGTGCCCGCGGTGATTGCCGTGACCGCCCGAGCCAAGGCCGAAGGCGACCTCTTTGGTTCCGTTTCGGTGACCGATGTGGTCGAGGCCGTTGCTGCACAAACCGGCATCGAACTCGATCGTCATTCGGTTCACATCGACCAAGCGATCAAGACGGTCGGCACCCACTCGGTGTCGGCTCGCCTGCACCCCGAGGTGCAGTTCCAGATCACCGTTGAGGTCTCGCCGGCCTGAGCCGCAGACACCAACGAGTATCGACACAGAGGGGCCGGTTCGCCGGCTCCTCTGTGCGTTTTCCCAGCGTGTGACGCTGGGCTTAATGACCGAGTGAAGGATTCGTTGTCCACACTGTGGGACCTGTAGTGCTGTCACAGGTCTTTTCTAGAGTGATCCCATGGTGCGTAAGGGATCCCGAGGTTCATTTCTTCCACAGGGAGCAAAGGTTGTCCACACTCCGTCCACAGGGTCATCCCCCGAAAAAACCGGGGTTGTCCCTCTAGCGATCCCCAGCCAAAGAGGGGGAGGCTTGACCCCTCATGAGTGAGTACGACGAACCCCGATCCGCCAACCGCCCTGCCGGGGCTGGTCGGGTCCCTCCCCACAATCTCCAAGCCGAAGAGTCACTTCTCGGCGCCATGCTTCTTTCCAAAGAAGCGGTCTCGATCGCGTCCGAAGTGCTGTCGGCCGACAACTTCTATAAGCCGGCTCACGCCCACATCTTCGATGCCATCACGTCCTTGTCCGCTGCAGGCGAACCAGCCGACCCTGTCACGGTGGCGGAAGAACTCAGCCGAGCGGGTTTGCTCGATGCCATCGGTGGCCCGGCCACGCTCGTCACGCTCCAGGCCGCAACACCTGCAGTATCGAGCGCGTCTCGCTACGCCCGCATTATTGAAGAGCACGCGTTGTTGCGCCGTCTTATTGGTGTCGCCGGCGAAATCGCCGAGATGTCCTACAGCCTTCCCGAAGATGTCACCAAGACAGTCGATCAGGCCGAAACCATGGTGTTCGAAGTCGCGCAGCGTCGCGCCACCGACACGCTTGCACCCTTGTCCGATCTTCTCGGAACCAACCTCGACCACCTCGAAGACGTCGTCAGTCGTGGCGAATCCATTACCGGTATGCCCACTGGTTTCCTCGACCTCGACGACCTGCTGTCGGGTCTGCAACCAAACGCGCTTTACGTGGTTGGCGCTCGTCCCTCAATGGGAAAGACCGCGCTTGCACTCGGGATGGCCTGCAACGCAGCAATCGAATCGCACCGACCCGTGTTGTTGTTCTCCCTCGAAATGGGCCAACTCGAACTCACGCAACGTTTGTTGTGTGCCGAGGCGCGCGTCGATTCACGCAAAGTGCGCACAGGTCAGCTCACCGAATCCGACTGGGGCAAGATCGCACATGCCACCGGCCGTCTCGCCGACGCACCCATTTGGATCGACGACAACCCCAACGTCACCATCATGGAAATTCGCGCCAAGGCGCGTCGGTTGCGTAGCCGTCTCGGCGACCTTGGCCTGATCGTGGTCGACTACCTGCAGCTCATGAGCGGTCGTTCGAATGCCGAAAACCGTCAGGTGGAAATCTCGGAAATCTCTCGAGGTCTCAAGATTCTGGCTCGTGAACTCGAATGCCCAGTTGTGGCGCTGTCACAGCTTTCACGACAACTCGAAATGCGGGCCGATAAGCGTCCGATGCTGGCCGACCTTCGTGAATCAGGCGCAATCGAACAGGACGCCGACGTCGTCATGTTCATTTACCGAGACGATGTCTACAACCTCGACTCACCCGATCGTGGCACGGCAGAAATCCTCATCAGCAAGCACCGAAACGGGCCCACGGGCATGGTGCGCCTTGCGTTCCTCGACCACTACACAAAGTTCGCCAATATGGCGCGAGGTACCTGAGCGTCTCTCCCAGGAACTTCGTCGTGTTCAGTTATGCAGCATGAAGAAGTGAATCAGTCGTCCCATCATCATCTGTCTCGACTTCGTTGTGATGGTTCGATTTTCGGCGCCAAACGAGATAGATCAGCGAGCCTGTCGCAATCGGGAGTGCAAAGGTAAATGCCCGATAGACGATCACTGCCGAGAGTGCGACGGATGGTTCGACTCCGGCACTCATGAGCCCTGCGGTGATCGCACCGTCGAGAACGCCGACACCGCCAGGGGTGGGGATGAATGACGTCGCAACTCGGGCAATCAGATAGGCGCGAAGAACATCAAGAACGGAAATTGCGGACGGCGAAAGATCGTCGATGACAACGACGAGTATGAGCGCGCCGAACAACGCGGAAAGTGCTCCTGCGCTAATGAGTTTCGGGGCGCGATCGCGGACAAGTTCGTTCGCTCCCGACCGAAAGCGGTGCACGGAGGCCCGGAACCTCGCTCTGCGAAATGCTCCTTGTGTCCGACTCGTTCGCGTAATGGTGTTTTCGATGAAATGCAGGAGGGCTTGACTTGCCCGAGAGTCGCTGCTCAGAACCATCCAGATGATGCAGGAAAGCAGGATCGCTATCAGCGCACTCCCTATTTGCAACAGGTCGATGGTGTTGGTCCCGCGCAGAATCATTGAGGAGCCAATGATGACGAGGAGACACACCCAACGACCAATTGCGAAGGCTTGACCGCTTGCGAAGACAGTGAGGGCGGCTTGTTCGGATCCATGGCCAAGGCTCCGACTGATCCTCATTCGAGCTGCGATTCCAACGACTGATCCGCCCGGGAGTCCATTGGCCGCAGCAAGGTTGACTTGATCGAGCGCGACGCCATGACGGATTCGAAGGTGTGAATGTGTGAGTCGGTAGACGATTCCCCTGGAGATCAGCATTGTGAACCAACACGCAGCAACGAGAGCAAGCGCTGGAAGGGTGAGTGAACCGAGTTGGGCGAAGGCGGAACTGAGAAGCCCGCGAAGCCTCATCCCCGTAACTGCAAGTGCAAGAACAACCACAACGGCACCAATTGGATACGACCAACGACGGAACGTTTCTTTCGACCAACACTGCCTGAGGGTGTTTCTTCTCACCGTCTGATGCGGTGACGACATCGACGGAGAAGCAGCGGCCGGGTTCGGTCTAATGACCGACTTTCTGGTCACGAGCACGACGGTACAGAGGCGGGTGCGTCGTGAATAGAGCGAACGGTGTGTGTTCGTCGCGAAATCACACGATGCTCACCATGTCGTCACCTGAGCGTCACTAACGATTGGGTTCTAGGCTGATTCCATGAAAATGGGCGACGAAGTCACCGTGCATATGAATGCTTCACCGGATCAGGTGTGGGCGCTGGTCAGCGATGTGACACAGATCGGTCGCTACAGCCCAGAAACCTTTGAAGGCGAATGGCTCGACGGTGCAAGTGGTCCGGCGGTGGGCGCTCGGTTCCGTGGTCATGTGAAGCGCAACCAAAAGGGCCCGACCTATTGGACGAAGTGTTATGTCACAAAGTGTGAACCAGGAAAAGAGTTTGCCTTCGGTGTTGGCGAACCAGGAAAGGCCGCTATCAGTTGGGGCTATCGAGTTGCTCCGGGTGCCAACGGTGGTTCCGATGTCACGGAGTTTTTCGAGCTCGCACCGAAACTCCCGATGAAGATTTATTGGGCGTTGCTGGGCTGGAGTCGGGGAAAGACAAACCGCAATGGCATGAAGACGACTCTCGAGCGCATCAAAGAAGTGGCCGAGGCCGACGCTTCATCAACGAACTGAGAAAGCCGCTTAGATCACCGCGCCAACGGTGTCGGAGCTGTTGACGACGGGAAGTCCAGACTTCTCCCACACCTGCATGCCGCCGGTCATGTTCACCGCGTCGATGCCATGGTTGAGGAGCCATGCGGTGACTTTTCCGGAGCGGTTGCCCGATCGGCAGATCACAACAATGCGGCGACCATCACTGAACTCATCAAGATGGTCAGGGAGGTCGCGCATAGCGATGTGCTGTGCAGCTGGTGCGTGGCCGGCTTCCCACTCGTCGTCTTCGCGCACATCAAGGAAGAAGGCATCGGCGTCGACCGATGCTGCGTCGACATCGATCACCGGCAGCGTGGCGGGAATGTTGCCCGTCGACCAGGCGGTGTAGCCGCCGAGAAGATCAGACACATCGGAGAAACCATGAGAACGCAAAAGGCTCGAGGCAATGGCGGAGCGATAGCCGCCGGCGCAGAACACCACGGTGGGAGCAGTGGGGTCAAGGTCCTTAAGGCTGTGGAGCAACGAAGGAAGGCTCACCGAGCGCGCGCCGGGGACGGAGCCAAGGGCAACTTCCCCGGGATTGCGAACATCAACAAGAACAAGGTCTTTCACCGATGCAATGCGCTCGGCGAGATCGTCGACCGAAAGTCGCGAAAGCTGTTCAACCTGGCTGGGATTGGCCACGAACGTCGCAATCGGATCGGCGAGTGCACCGATGACGTTGTCGAAACCAATACGAGCAAGCCGCATTTTCGCTTCGGGTTCGTGGCCAGGGTCGGTGACGAGAATGATTGGCGTGCCTGGTTCCATGACTTCACCTGCGTACTCAGCAAAGCGACCACCGAGACCAATGTCGATGGAACCGCGCAGATGACCTTGCGCAAACGCAATATCGTCACGGGCGTCGATAACAACGGCTCCGCCTTTTTGATGTTCGAGCACGGTCTTGAGCGGAAGTGCTTTGACACTGACGTCTTGATCAAGGAGGGCGCGAGATTCGCGGTTCTTGTTGGCCGCAAAGGCGAAATATAGCGGCGCAACGGTTTGACCTTGGGTCACGACATCAACAAAGTCCTCTGCAACCATGGGCTGCAGCGCGTAGTTCATGCGGCGCTGTTCGCCGATAGTCGAAACGGTTTCGGTAGAAAGGTTTTTGCCGCAAGCCGAACCAGCACCGTGTGCGGGATACACCTTCGTTGCATCGGGAAGCGTCAGCAATTTGTCGTGAAGTGATCGGTAGAGCTGGAAGCCGAGTTCTTCAGCGGTGACACCAACCGATGCAAGAAGATCGGGTCGACCAACGTCGCCGATGAAAAGAGTGTCGCCAGTGAGCACACCTTCGGGCTCGCTCTCGGGACCATTGGGACGAACAACGATGCAAATCGATTCAGGGGTGTGGCCCGGAGTTTCGAGAATTTCCAGATCGACGTTTCCGAGGCTGATGTGATCGCCATTGGAATGTGTCTCAATAGGGAAGCCCACCCGACCGGCCGCGGCTGCGCCGTAGATGATGTCGGCGTCGGTACGAGCAGCGAGTTCGAGATGGCCGGAAAGAAAGTCGGCATGGAAATGGGTCTCGATCACCTTGGTGATGGTGAAACCGTGTGCCTCTGCGTCGGCGAGGTATTCGTCGACATCGCGCTGGGGGTCGACAACAACGGCCTTGCCGGTTGATTCATCACCGATCAGGTAGCTCGCGTGGGAGAGGCATCCGAGGTAATACTGCTTGAGGAACATGGTGACTCCATCTACTTGCATCTTCGTGACGTAATGATACCCTACGGGGTATGTGCAGACAAACAACATGCAAAAAATGTGGTTGCCCGTCATGGGCAGGATGTGGTGCTCACGTCGAGCAGGTGCTGGGAAATGTTCCGAAATCGGAACGATGCCAGTGCAACGCAAAGAGCCGCGTAAGCGGCTCAAAGCGCACCACGCCAAAGAAGGAATCGGTCACCGTCGGAGCAACAGCAGAAAAGAAGCGCTGGTTCCGTCGCTGACGGACCTGACAAGGAACGGAAACTCATGGAAATCAACGCAGATGTAAAAACAGATCTTCATAAGCGACTGCGCCGGATTGAAGGCCAGGTTCGCGGGATTCAGGGAATGCTTGAAGAAGACCGGGAATGTCGAGACATCGTCACGCAGATTGCCGCAGTCACCAAAGCAATGGAACAGGTGGGCTTCAAGATGCTCGCCTCGGGCCTGGTCTCGTGCTTGCAAGACCCAGAGCGGTCCGCCGCCGAGGGCTACCCCATCGAAGAGGTCGAGCGCCTCTTTCTCAAACTGACCTAAGTCGTTCACGCACGAGTCCGAGGAGACGCATATGACTGAGCACACGCATGGCAAAGAGGTGCTGCGCCCACTCGCGATGGAGGGCCGAGCACTCCGCCAGATGATCCCCGATGTGTATGCAGGCTTTGCTGAACTCAGCAAAGCAGCGATGGCGCCGGGTGCTCTTGAACTGAAGACAAAAGAATTGCTGGCTTTGGTGATGGGGATAACGCTCCGCTGCGACGGTTGTATTGCGACACATGCGCGCGGTGCAGCGTCAGCCGGCGCAACGCGTGAAGAAGTCGCCGAAGCAATCGGCGTCACGCTTCTCATGAATGGTGGACCAGGAACGGTCTACGGTCCCCGCGCTTATGACGCGTTCTGTGAGTACATCGAAGCAATCGAAGCCAAGGACGCTCCGACTGCTGATTGACGGCATGTGTCGCAACATTCCGCCAGAGCATCCTGCTCCTCGCTAGGGTCACGTTATGGCGAGTGACTTTCAAATGAAGGCAATGAACAAGGTGCACAGCGCGACGCTGAAGTTGAGCGGCGGTCGCCTTGGTTGGCACATGTACGGAATGCCGGTTGTCGAGCTCACAACCATCGGCCGAAAGTCCGGCCAACCGCGTACCTCCTTGCTGACCTCGCCCGTGCAGAACGACGACGCATTTGTGATCGTTGCGTCTCGCGGTGGCGACGACATCAACCCGGCCTGGTTCTTGAACTTGAAAGCGAACCCTGATGTCACGGTGAAGTCGGGGCGCAAACCTGCAGTCAAGATGCACGCGCGCGTTGCCGAAGATGCTGAGCGCGACGAACTCTGGAAGCGCATCATGGACTACAAACCGCACTACGGCGGCTACCAGAAGAAGACCGATCGACTGATCCCGCTTGTCGTTCTTGAACCAATTCACTGAATTCATTGGTTGAGCGAAGTGAGGCTTGGAACGGCCGTAAATACTCCATGCGAATCGCTTGGATGCGTTGAGGCCCTTGGCATCGCGTGATTTCCACGTGTTTCGGGCGACGAGCCTGCCACCGAGGTCAAACGGACCCAATAGCAACGCGATAGGGCATTCGCGCGGTTTTGTGGTTAGCGTTCTCCTTCACATCGCTGTTCAAACGGAACTCGATGAAATGAAAAGTTGAGAAATGACTACAGGTACCGTGAAGTTCTTCAATGCCGAAAAGGGTTTCGGCTTCATCTCACGTGAGGGTGGCGACGATGTATTCGTTCACTTCTCCAACATCCAGGCCGAGGGCTACAAGTCCCTCGACGAAGGACAGACCGTCGAGTTCGACATCACCAAGGGTCAGAAGGGCGATCAGGCCGAGAACGTTCGGGTCATCTGATTGCACTCCCCTTCGGGGAACCATTTGTGTTACTGCCGGCCCGAGAGGGTCGGCAGTTTCTGTTTTGGAGCGCAACGCAACAGCGCCCTTCACCGCAGCAATCTGAAAACGACAAAGGCCCCGGCCGAAGCCGAGGCCTTTGTTTCGTTCGCTCGAAAGAGCGGCTTGTTCAGCCGACCTTCTTGAGAGTGTTGCGATCACGGTGAACGATGGTGAGGCTCTTGGCCTTGACCTCGTAGGTCGTGGTCTCGTCGTAGCTCCACTCGCCGTCACCAATGGTGAGCGTGCAGGTGTAGGACGGCGTGAAGGCGTTGGCTTCGAGGTGCTTGTTGGAAAGCACGCCGTAGGTGGATGAACCGTGGTCGGCGCGAAGTTCGATGACCTTGGAATCGGCCTTGGCGGAACCACCGGCGATCACGGTCTGGCCACGCGGCACCATGAAGGAGCGCATGAATTCGCCGTTGGCGGCATCCCAGAGCCAGTAGCCAACCTCGGTGTGGAACGGCTCGTCTTCGCCCTGCTTGTAGGCAGCCATGCGGTAGTCGAGGCCGAACATCTGCTGGACGCCATTGTCGACGGGGCCGAACGGCTTGAGTTCAACCTTTTCGCGGTACGGGGTCTCGACGATTTCGCCAACATCGTGGTGGTAGGAAATGTCGATGCCCTGATCGCCTTCCCATGAGCCAGCAAGGCCGGCAAGGGGCCCGAGTTCAGCGGTTGTGGGGACTGGCATTTTGATTCTCCGGAAGTTGAGTTGGGCCGGACTACCGGCCGATTCGTTTGCGAACCCGGACCCTAGCGGGAACGGGGGACGGTTGTCTCAGTGGGTCTCCGCAAAAAGAGCGAAGGACCGGCGTCAGTGGAAATCCACCAACGCCGGTCCTCGCACAGTCCGTGATCAGCCCGCTTCGGAGTGGGTGACGGGCTGTTCACCCATCCATTCGCGCAATGTGTTCTTGAGCTTGGTCTGCTGGATGAACAGATCGTGCTCGGCCGGAATCGGCGTGGCGGCCTGCGGAGCCTTGAAATAGAAGCTCAGCCATTCCTGCACACCGCTTTGGCCGGCACGAGCAGCGAGGTCCATGAACAGCGCGAGGTCGAGAACGATCGGCGCAGCAAGGATTGAGTCGCGGCATAAGAAGTTGACCTTGATCTGCATCGGGTAGCCCATCCATCCGAAGATGTCGATGTTGTCCCAACCTTCTTTATTGTCGCCACGCGGTGGGTAGTAGTTGATGCGTACGACGTGATCGACGTTGCCATAGAGCTCGGGGTAAACCTCGGGCTGAAGCACCGAGTCGATCACGCCAAGCTTCGACATCTCTTTGGTCTTGAAGTTGTCCGGATCGTCGAGCACCTCGCCGTCGCGGTTGCCGAGAATGTTGGTGGAGTACCAACCACGGAGACCGAGCATGCGGGCCTTGAGGCCAGGGGCGAGAAGGGTCTTGAGCCAGGTCTGGCCAGTCTTGAAGTCCTTGCCGGCGATGGGCACGTTCTCGCGAGCGGCGAGTTCACGCATGCAGGGAAGATCGACGGAAAGGTTTGGTGCACCGTTGGCAAACGGAACATGGGACATGAGTGCGGCATACGCGTAGATCTGGCTCGGCGAGATGTTCTCGTCGTTGTTGCGCAGGCCTTCTTCAAAGGACGCGATGGTCATGTGGACGGCGCTGGCTTCTTGGTATGCCTCGGTCGAACCACACCACACCATGACGAGTCGGTCACAGTTGTTCTCGGTGCGGAAGTTTTCGATGTCGGCGATGAGGGCCTCGGCTTGGGCCATTTTGTCGGTGACGTTCTTGACGCGGGTGCCGTCGAGGCGCTTTACCCAGCGCTGATCGAAGACGGCGTCCATGGCAACGACGCCCTCGAGTTCGGCAGAGATGGGGCCGAGGTCGCGATCTTCAAGCACGCCTGCGGTGCGGGCGGCCTCAAGAGCATTCGGGCTGATGGGATCCCAGCCGCCGAAGACAAGGTCGCCCAGATCGGCCAGCGGCACGAACTCACGGATGAGCGGGTTGCGGTTTTCTTCCCGCTTGCCCAAACGGATGTGGGCGAGCTGGCTGAGTGAGCCGACGGGGACGGAATGGCCGTTGCGGGCGGAGATAACGCCAGCGATGAAGGTGGACGCGACGGCGCCCATGCCGGGGGTGAGAACCCCAAGGCGGCCGGTGGCTGGAGCAATGGTTACGGGTGTGTTCATGCCCGAAAGGATAGGCGAGTCTTGACAGTTCAGAAGTTCATTACAGAAGGACTTAACAGTAGGGTGGCGGGATGCCGACCTCAGACCGTCGTTCTCCTGTCGAGGGCCCACTGCTCAACCTCACGGTGCAGCAATTGGCCTACCTCGTCGCGGTGGCCGATCACGAAACGTTCTCCGAAGCCGCGTCATCGCTCGGTGTGACGACCTCGGCGTTGTCGCAGGGACTCGCAGAACTCGAGCGGCGCCTTGGGCTCGCGCTCTTCGAACGGCAGGGGCGGCGTCAGCTTTTGCGCGAAGAAACGAACGAGGTTCTTGCCTATGCCCAACGCGTCGTTGCTGACACGCGTGATCTGGGCCGGTGGGTTGGTGCCGCCCAAGACGGTGGAGTCGGTCGTGTGCGGGTTGGAATGATTGACGCCGCGGCGGTGCATCACTTGCATGACGAGATGACTTCATTTCGTGCGCAGCATCCCGAAGTGGATCTCCGACTCGTTGTTGCTCCATCAGGTGAATTGCTCGACCAGGTTCGTCGCGGGGATCTTGATCTCGCAGTGATCGTTGATCCCGAACATGTCGATGGACTCGATGTGAGTCCGGTAGTGACCGAATCACTGGTTGTCGTTGCACCTGCCGGGCAAGACATCGGTGCGCCAAGCACATGGGGACCGTGGGTGTTGTTTCCGCGAGGATCGAGAACTCGCCAACTCATTGAGCGCGCACTTGTCACGCGCGGAGCAGTCGTTGACGTTGTGGCCGAATCGCATCAGCCCGATGTGCTGCGTGAGATGACGCGACTTGGAATGGGATGGTCGGTCTTGCCCGATTCCCAATCTGGACAAGAGGATGGAGACGAGAAGGTCGTGGTTGCCGAACGTCATCTTGTGCTCGTCAGACCCTCTGCCCGAAGCGCGAATCCAGCGGCGGATCAGTTCGCACAGACGTTGGTGGACTGAAAATTCCTAAGGACTTCGGTGTTGTGCTGGTCGACACCTACGATTGCGTCACTCGGAGCGCCCGAGCTGTTGGAGGAATGACATGTTTCTCGGTGAGGATATTTTGCCCTGGATCGTTTTGGCCATCGGTGGTGCACTCGCGGTCGGAACCGTCCTTGCTCTTGTTCGTCCTCCGAAAGAACACGAAAGCGGCGATCTTGATCGCCCACCTATGGCCAGAAGTGTTGTGATGATTGCCGTCGGCTCAATCGCTGCAATCTGGGGAATCGCATCGCTGGTGAGTTGAGATCTCATGACAACTGATACTCATTCCATCCTCACGCTGCAATGTCCTGACCAACCAGGCATCGTTGCCGCTGTCGCCAATCTCATTGCTGATGTGGGCGGAAACATCATGAACGCTGATCAGCACACCGATCGCGATTCTGAAGTCTTCCTTCAGCGCATTGAAATCGATGGAACGGTGGATTGGTCAGCTTTCGATCTCGGTTTGGCCCAACTCATTGAGCGTTTTTCGATGCAACACACATTGCATCGACCGGGAACGCGAGACCGAGTTGTGATCGCGTGTTCGGCGGAGTTGTACTGCGCGGCCGATCTTCTCACCCGAGCCTCACTCGGTGAACTTGATGTTGACGTTGTTGCGATCGTTTCCGACAAACCTGCGGCTGGCGAACTCGCCGCTCAGCATGGCGTTCCTTTTCGTTTGGTCGATGGTGGCCTCGCTGGAGATTCGCGAGCAGCGCAAGAGAGTGCGTTTGCTGCAGTGCTCGATGAACTCGAACCCGATCTAGTGGTGCTGGCCCGCTACATGCGGATTCTCCCTGAAGCGATCACGCTTCGTTGGAACGGACGGATGATCAACATCCATCATTCGTTCCTTCCGGCCTTTGCCGGTGCGAAGCCGTATTACCGTGCGCATCAGCGCGGCGTCAAACTCATCGGTGCCACGGCGCATTACGTCACGGCTGAACTCGACGCGGGTCCGATCATTGCCCAAGGCATTACGCCTGTGAGTCATCGCGACGAAGTCGAAGACCTTGTTCGTAAAGGTCGCGATGTGGAACGCACCACCCTTGCCAATGCCGTTCGATTGCACCTTGAGCATCGAGTACTTGTGTGGGACAACCGCACTTGCGTCTTTGCTTGACTCCCGCTTCGGCCCACTTTGAATTGGGTGCCGCCGCTCGCCCGTTGGGTTAGAGGGTGCGGGCGAAGATGGCTACAAAGTCTCGTGCATCCGGTGAAAGGTACCGGTTCGCGCCCTTAAATGACTCGGGAAGCAACTTCGTTCCTTGGACTGATGTCGGATCGAGGGAGCGGGTGGCGTTGTAGAAGTTAAATGTGGTCCACACGGTGTTGATGTCCAACTGCATTGCTCGAACACATCCGGCTCGCAACATCAGGTTGGCAAGTGAGAGCGACGAGAGCCCGTCGCCGTAGCCGTAGACAATTGCCCCGGTGGCGGTGACGCCGACAGCCGAACGCCATGCGTAGACCTTGTTGCCGAACGTTGCGCCCCATTTTCCATCGACGTTGTCAACCAGACCAGGTACCAGCGCACCTGGCGCAGCAGTTGCAGCTGGCACGCCGCCGGGATTGGGCGGGCCACCACCATTGTCGATAATGAGATCAAGGTTTTGGCGAACAGCAGTGACCTCGGGGGTCATCACAGCATCGCGACCCCATTGTCCAACTGTCGCCGTTCCATCTTTATAGGTAACGAACGACGCGGCACCATCACGGAGCGGACGTTGCGTAACGCCGTCCATGTAGAAGCCGCCTTTGGCATCGTCCATGCGGAAGCCGCCGTTGAATGCGGCGATGAGTGAAAGGCGACGGTCCATTGGAACCTGAGGGGGCTTTGCCCACTTTCCGCCAGGTTCCTCGGAACCGGGGAAGACTTCGAGGCTCACGAGTTTCGGATCGATCCAGACAAGTCCATCGAGGATCGATGTGTGCACCGAGTCGGGACGAACCTGGGTGGTGTACATCGTCTGCGCGCCGCCAACGAGCGGTCCGACTGGTTGCCACACACCTTCATTGGCGACGGGGGTGACACCTTCGGGGACTTGAACATTGGTTGGAGCGGGAAGGTGTGGTGCAACGACCTTCACCGTGGTCGTGGGTCCGACATCACCAGATACGGGCACATCAATGGCACGATCAGGTTCGCCGCCTTCTTTCGGCTTGTTGTTGCGAAGCCACCAACTTTCGACCGTATTGAGGATTCCGCCAAGGTGGTTGTCGCGCATCCACTCAGCACCGCGTTCAGCGAACGAAAGGTTTTGCGTGGTGACCATCGCGTTGACGAACGAGACCGTTGGAAGGACGAGAAGAAGTGCGACAACAAGCGCGGTGACCTTTAACCAGCGTGGCTTGGGCTTGCGAATCTTCGTACGGCGTTTGCCCTTTGGTTCGGTAGGAGGAAGGGGGAGGCCCGAATCGGGGGTGTCCGCGCCAGTAGTAGTTGCTGGGGTTCCCTCGGCTTCGCGCAAGAGCGCGCTGAGCGGATCAAGGGCACCAGAACTCGCCGAGTCGGGCGTCTCCGCGCTTTCGGAGTCGGAGCCAGGAGGAGTTGTTGAAGACATAACTACCGCCGGCAGAGGGTCGAATGAACGAAAGGACGAGTGGTGATCCTACGGCAGAAGGTGCCTGATATCAGGACAGTCAAGGGCCCGTGATGTTTGAGAAGTTGAAGTGGTTGAGCTTGGTTCGGCCGCTTGGTCGAAGGATGGGGCCGACTGTCTGTGGGTAGGAGGGCAGCGCAGCCGCGACGATCAGGTCGTACCATCGCGATCACACACTTATCGGGGGCACAGATGGCGTTTTTTGGAATTCGTTTTGACATGCGTATGCCGGCGACGGCGCCTGGAACTCGTGCTGATCGCTATGCCGCTGCGGTCGACATGGTCGAGTGGGCCGATTCTCTGGGTTTCGTGACGGCGATCCTTTCCGAACATCACGGATCACCCGACGGATACCTCCCTTCACCGCTCCCGTTGGCTGCAGCCATGGCCGCCCGCTCGTCGAACATCCGCATCGGAATTTCCGCCATGGTGAGTTCGTTCCACGATCCGCTCCGCTTGGCCGAAGACGTGGCCGTCGTCGATCTCATTAGCGGTGGCCGACTCGATCTCACACTCACCAATGGGTATGTGAGTTCTGAATTCGAGATGTTCGATGTTCCGCTTTCGAAGCGAGCAGCACGCACAACTGAAGCAGTCGCAACGTTGAAGCAGGCCTGGACTGGCGAACCATTCGAGTTCCGCGGGCGCACCGTGCAGGTGTTGCCGACGCCGGCTCAGGTCGGTGGTCCCCCGATTTCATTGGGTGGTTCGGTGGAAGCAGCAGCTCGCCGCGCCGCGCGTATTGCTGATGGCTTCATTCCGTCAATTCCCGAAATATGGGAGTTCTATGTTGATGAATGCGCAAAGTTGGGTAAGCCCGATCCGGGTCCGTACATGGGCGGCGACACTTCCGTCATTCACGTCGCGACCAATGTTGATCAAGGGTGGGAAGAACTTGCCCCATATGCAATGCACGAAGTCAACGCGTACGGCGATTGGGCCGCAAGTGCCGGCATTGAAGGGGCAACCGGTTTCGTGCGCGTCAATGATTCCGATGCGTTGCGCGCAACGGGTCAATACCGAGTGGTAACCCCCGAGGAACTCGTTACCGAATTAACCGAGAAGGGCCCGTTTGCCTTTTGCATGCTGCACCCATTGGTCGGTGGTCTTCCGCCGGAGTTCGCATGGAAGAGTCTCAAATTGATCGAGACCCAGGTGATTCCAAACCTGTAATGCCAGGTTTGGTCAGACGATTTCGCTGATCTGCATGGTCGGAACGATGGTCGTGTAGTTCGCGACATCGGCCTGCACATCGGCGGTACCTGGTGCACCAAGTGCGGCACCGAACGCGTCCATCGAGTCGAAGGTGAAGTGCACGGCAGCTTCGTAAGGGCCGTCGATGCCCTTGTCGATCTCGGCGGAGTCGAGACCCCAGGTCTTGAGCGCCAGCGGCACATGGCTGTCGCGGTAGTAGTCGTGGTCGAACGACGCGCCGTCGGTCTTTGGGTAGAGCACGCTCAGTCGGATCATCGGATTCCCCCTCTGTGATGGTCAAAGAGTTGTAGCACGAAAACGAATGGTGCCGCCCCGAGGGACGGCACCAATTCAAGGGCTGTGGTGCTCGTTACTTCGTAATGACAAGGGTGTAGGTGCCGAGGAAGTTCTCGACGCCCGCGCCGCCTGCACCGAGGCTCACCTGGGTTGTACCGGCGGCGATGGCCTTGCCGCCAGCGTTCATCGACACTGTGCCGTCGTTCGTTCCCTTCGATGTCACTTCGAAGACCGACGGGTTGGTGTTGGGAGCGATTGAGATAGTGACGCCTTTTTCGATGGTTCCCATGTTGAACACGACGGTGTCGCCGACCTTGATGGGAGGAACCGGCTGAGTGCCGCCTTCATTGGCGTTCACCATTTGCGGCGTGATGATGATTGGCGGAAGCACGTTTCCAACCGTCGATGATGTGGACTTGGCTGTGGTGGTCGGGGCAGCAGTCGTGGTGGACGCAGAGTCCTTCTTGTCCGAACTGCATCCGGCGACGGTGAGGCCGACGATGCTTGCTAACGCGATCGAAGCAATGAAGAAACGGTTCTTCATTCTCTTCTCCTGTTCCAGAGGACAACATTGTCTGTGGACGAGGTTAGGTCTACGCCATTCATCGGGCTGGGAGCGGGTTGGAGCGGGTGACGGGAGCCGTCGGCTCCTTGCGGAGCCTCCTCCCGATCCCCGCGCGCAACATTCCCTCGAACGAAAACGACCTCCCGGATGGGGAGGTCGTTTCGTCCGAGCGGGTGACGGGAATCGAACCCGCGTTCTCAGCTTGGGAAGCTGATGTTCTGCCTCTGAACTACACCCGCGTGTCCTGTGAACAGGAACAGGGTGACTCTAGCCAGCCGGTTTCGACACGACCCACTGGAGGACCTCGTGTCCTAGATTCATTTCACTGAATCTCGGGATCATCGCGAGAATCGACATTGGGAAGCATGGGTGTGATGAGCGAAGCACTGGGCGATGAACCAATCGTTGTCACGATGTCCGAATCGGTCGCCACGATTTGGCTCAATCGCCCCGACAAGCGCAACGCGATGTCGCACGAAATGTGGACCGCGCTGGCTCAGCACTGTCATTCGTTGGCCGACAATCACACTGTGCGCGTGCTCGTCGTGCGTGGTGTTGGCGGCCACTTCTGCGCCGGCGCTGACATCAGCGGATTTAGCGGCGGAATGAGCGACGAGTATCAGGCGCAAAACCGTGAAGCAGAGGAAGCACTGGCTGCGTTCCCGCGGCCAACAATCGCATTCATCACTGGTTCGTGTGTCGGCGGCGGCGTGCAGATCGCTGGAGCGTGTGATCTTCGGTTTGCCGACACAACCGCCAAGTTCGGAATCACTCCAGCTCGACTTGGTATCGCGTATCCGACCTACGCACTTGAACGCGCTGTTCGATTGGTTGGTCCATCGGCAGCGAAGCACCTGTTGTTCTCAGCGGAACTTATTGATGTCGAGCGAGCGCTACGCATCGGACTCGTCGACGAAGTCGCTGAACCCGAAGCGGCAGTTGAACGGCTCGAAGCATTCACGTCTCTGCTCGCGAACGAGCGATCACTGCTCACACAGACGATCTCGAAAGAAATGGTCAACGAGGTGGCGGCGAGCGGCGGAGTGTCGGCGCAAATGATCGAGCGCTGGGCACCGGTCCTCGCCAATAACCCGGACATGCCTGAAGGGGTTGCTGCCTTCGCCGAGCGCCGGTCACCGAATTTTGTGTGGACACCCGAAGAATCGTTCTAAAGTCCAATTCACGTTCAACAAGGGGGACATCATGACTCTGAGTATCGAAGAGATTTCCGACCGTATGGAGATCCAGGACCTGCTCGTCCGCTATTGCTACGCCGTCGATCACCGTGACTTCGACGACCTTGCCAATGTCTTCACGACTGATGCCATCATCGATTACTCGGTCTTTGGCGGCAGCGTTGGAAATCCCACCGAGACCATCGCCTATCTCAAAGAGCAGATGCCGATGTTCGCATCGTTCCAGCACATGATTTCTACGAGCCGCATCGAGATCGACGGCGACACCGCCAAGGTCAAGACCATCTGCCATAACCCGATGGTCATGCCGATGGGTGAAGAACTCGTCGTCTTTACTTGCGGCCTTTGGTACGTCGATGAAATGGTCCGCACTGCTGACGGCTGGCGCATCTCGAAGCGAGTCGAGGAAAGCTCGTACATGAAGGACATGCCAGGCATGCCCGTTCAGGGACCAAAGAAAGTCTGAACTCCTTCATTCGGTGAGTTCAACAACATGAGCAGTACCCTTCCGTCAGTCTCTTGACGGAAGGCTTTGCCATGTCAACTCTTGCTCAACGCGTTCAAGCCAAGGCCTATGACCGTCGCTGGGCGATTCTCGGTGTGCTGTGCTTTGGCCTGCTTGTGATTGTGCTGGACAACTCGATTCTGAATGTGGCTCTTCCGACCATTCAGGATGACTTGAACGCCACGGCAAGCGACCTTCAGTGGATTGTTGATTCCTACACCTTGGTATTTGCGGGTTTGTTGCTGACCGCGGGCGCACTTGGCGACAAGTTCGGCCGACGCGGAGCAATGCAGATTGGTTTCATTCTCTTTGGTATCGGTTCGATCGCGTCAGCGATGGCTGCTACTTCGGGCCAATTAATTTCAACGCGAGCGTTCATGGGTATTGGTGGCGCGCTCATCATGCCGGCCACGTTGTCGATTATCACCAATGTGTTCCCACCCGGAGAACGGTCAAAAGCAATTGGCTTTTGGGCCGGAACCGCAGGGCTCGGTGGCGCGCTTGGTCCCCTCGCTGGTGGATTTCTTGTTGAACATTTCTATTGGGGTTCGGTTTTCTTGGTGAACATCCCGATCGTTGTGATCGGCCTTATTGCGGGCATCTTTCTCATCCCCACGTCGAAAGATCCGTCCGCTCCTCGCCTCGACCCAATCGGTGCACTTCTGTCGATCTTCGGTCTCGCTCTGTTGCTTTTCGCCATCATCGAGGCGCCCCACAATGGTTGGACCTCATCAAAGACACTTGGCTATGGCGGCGTGGGGATCGCGCTGCTCGTTGCGTTCGGAATTTGGGAAGCAAAGAGCGATCATCCGATGCTCGATGTGACGTTCTTTAAGAAGGCACGCTTCACCGCAGCGGCCGGCGCGATCACACTCGTGTTCTTCTCGATGTTTGGATCGTTGTTCTTGTTGACGCAGTACTTCCAGTTCGTTCTTGGTTACTCGCCACTTCAAACTGGGGTGCGCATGATTCCATTCGCACTGGCGATGATGGTGGTGGCACCTCTCAGCTCCAAAGTTGTTCAACGCCTTGGGTCCAAGATCACCGTTGCTTTTGGACTTGGTCTGGTCACGATCGGATTGTTGAGCATGGTTGGGCTTCAAGTTGATACGCCGTACTCAGATATTTTCTGGCGTCTCATGTTGATGTCGGCGGGCATGGGTCTCACCATGGCTCCGGCTACTGAATCGGTCATGGGGTCTCTACCCATCTTCAAAGCTGGCGTTGGATCGGCAGTGAACGACACCACCCGACAGGTCGGTGGCGCCTTGGGTGTCGCTGTCATTGGCTCGGTGCTGGCCACGACCTATGGCAATCAGATAGGAGATTTCCTTTCTGGGCTCGGACTTCCGCTGCCCCAAGCCGCTCTCGAATCCGCGCAAAACAGCATCGGCGCAGTCAAGAACGGTCTCGTTCCAAAATTGCAGGAAATGGGCCTTTCTGAACAAGCAGCCACGGTGAATGCCGAGGCCAATTCCGCTTTTGTGAGCGCAGTCCATTGGGGCGTTCTCACTGCCGCCGCAGCAACGTTTATAGGCGTCGTGATGGTGCTGCTCTTCTTGCCCGCCCGACCTCGGATTGATGACGTAGCGGAGCAAGAAGAGGAATTCATCGGCGAGCACGCCGCAGATCTCCTGACCGACTGATCCACGACTAACCTGCGCAGCCGTGATCCTCTCTGACCGCACCATCCGTGAAGAGGTCGAAGCCGGCCGCATTGTTATCGAGCCCTTCGACCCCAGCTGCGTCCAGCCATCTTCGGTCGATCTTCATATCGATCGGTTCTTCCGGGTCTTCCGGAACCACACGATGGGCCACATCGATGTGAAGCAGAACCTCGAGGATCTCACTGAACTCGTCGAGATCGGCCCCGACGACACCTTCATGCTGCACCCAGGTGAATTCGTGCTCGGGTCCACCAGTGAGCGCGTTGGTCTTCCCGCCGACCTCGTTGCGCGGCTTGAAGGTAAGTCCTCGCTCGGCCGTCTTGGTCTTCTCATTCACTCCACGGCTGGTTTCGTCGACGCCGGTTGGGACGGACAGCTCACGCTCGAACTATCCAACGTGGCCAGCCTCCCGATCACCCTCTACCCGGGAATGAAGATCGGTCAGATCTCCTTCATCCGCATGACCACACCAGCGGATAACCCTTACGGCTCTTCAGCAGTGGGCTCCAAGTACCAGGGCCAAATCGGCCCCCGCCCCAGCCGCTACTGGGAAAACTTCCGCTGATCTCCACGCTTCTTCCTTATTGACAGCGAAGCGTCTGACGGGTGGCGCCCAAGAGGAGGGCATCCACGCGCAGCGGAGCGAGCATGGATGTGCCTCTTGGGTGACAGGACCCGGCAGACGTGAAGCGGAGGATCAGACGATCGGCGTGATTGTTGCGTCGGCTTCTGAGCGTTCGAGTGCCTCAAGGATGTGCATCGAAATGTCAGCGACCTTCACTTGGTCTTCTTCGACGCCCTGTGCTTTCACACCGTCGTCGATCATGATGTAACAGAAGGGGCACGCAACCGCGATCTTTGTTGCACCGGTGCGCAGCAGTTCCTGCGAGCGCTCGATGTTGACCTGCTTGCCGGTGCTTTCTTCCATCCACATGCGACCGCCACCAGCACCACAGCACATTCCCTGGGTGCCGTTACGGCTGGCTTCAACGATTTCAATACCACCGAGTGAACCGATGACGTTGCGTGGTGCCATGTAGACGTCGTTGTGACGACCGAGGTAACACGAGTCGTGGTACACAACGCGCTCTTCGAGTTTGGCGTTCGACAAATCGAGCTTGCCGCTGTCGATGAGGAACTCGAGGAATTGGCTGTGGTGCACAACTTCGTAGTTGCCACCCATCTGCGGGTATTCATTGGCAAGTGTGTTGAAGCAATGCGGACACTGCGTGATGATCTTCTTCACGCCCATTCCGTTGAGCGTTTCGATGTTCTGCATTGCGAGCATCTGGAAGATGTATTCGTTGCCCGAACGACGTGCGGGATCGCCCGTGCACAATTCCGATGGGCCAAGAATCGAGAAGGAAATACCCGAACGCTGCAGAAGCTGCGCCATTGCTTGGGTGACCTTCTTGTTCTTGTCGTCGAACGAACCTGCGCAACCAACCCAGTAGAGGTATTCGGCTTCGAGCGGGCTTGAACCGTCGAGGATCTCGATGCCTTCGAACTTCTCGGCCCATTCACCGCGATCGGCCTGGCTCATGCCCCATGGGTTTCCGGAGTTCTCCATTGAGCGATACGCGTTGCCGAGTTCGGTCGGGAAGTTGGATTCCATGAGTGACAAGTAACGACGCATGTCGAGGATCTTGTCGAGAATTTCAATGTTGACTGGGCAAATTTCGTCGCATGCCTTGCACGAGGTGCAGGCCCAGACCTCTTCGGGGGTGACCCGTTCGAAGAGAGAATTGGCAGAGATGGTGATATCGGCAACAACACCAAGTGGCGGCGAGACCTGCGGCGTTCCCGTTGCGGCCATAACTTCGCCCGACTTGAGAACGATTTCGCGAGGGTCAAGCGACTTGCCGGTTGCGTGTGCCGGACACACCGATGTGCAACGACCACACATGGTGCAGGCGTCGAGATCGAGCAATTGCTTCCAGGTGAAGTCTTCGATGGTGGAAACACCGAACGATTCGAGTTCGGTTTCCATGAGGTTCGGCATCGGCTTCATCGCACCCTTGGGGCGCTCGCGATCCTTCAGGTACATGTTCAGCGGTGAGGTGAACATGTGTCGAAGCATCGTGACCGGAAGGATCACGAGGAATGCGAAGAACGAAAGAACGTGGAGGATCCACCACACCTGATGTCCGCCAGCGAGATTGGAACTGTTCTCGACGAGCTTGGCGAGGGGCCAACCAACAAATGACCATCTTTCAAATGACGGCATTCCTGTTTCAGCGATGCGCCATGCTTCGGTTCCGAAACCGGTAACAGTGATGGCGAGAAAGACGCCGAGGATGACGGCGTGTTCGGGCTTGGACTTGATGCGGATGCGATACGGACGCTGCACGTAGCGACGAATGATCGCCCACATGACGCCGACGAACAGGCAAAGACCGGCGAGATCACCGATGAACGAGTACGCCATGTAGACGTTGCCGTTCAGGAACTTCCAAGCCTCGGGGACCTGGTGGTTGATTTCGAGAACCGTGGTGACGGCGAGCAACACCAGGAACGAGAAGTAGATGAGCGAATGCATGATGCCGGCGGCGGGATCGCGCAACAGGGTCTGCATGTAGACGCCGGCGCGGAAATCGCCGAGGCGACGCTTGACGTTCTTTTTTGTTGTGCGGCGGTCGTCAGGCTTGCCGCGGGTCCAGTTCTTGACACGCTGACCGAACAGCACTGCTCCGTACACGAGCAGGATCGCAGTCATGACGTAGAAGGCGATCTTCAGCGAGGACGGGATGCCTCCGAACACCTCTCGTGTGACTGGTGAATCGTCGTGTTGCTGGAATACCGCCGATGCGATGCCCGAAAGGGCGGTCACGGTCGCGAAGGCGAGACCGATGACGAGAACGATGTGTGGGCCTTTGATCCGTTTGCGTTCCATACAGTTGGCAAACCTACTCGCGCCTATGGGCGCGAAACCTCACCAGCGGGCGATGAGGGGAGTAGCGAGGGGCTCAGGATTCGTCGGTCATGCGTGCTGCAAGGTTGCGCAGCAACTGCACGGCAAAGCCAGGTACCTCTTCAATGAGGCCGTTGAACTCACGCTGGGCGATCACGAGGACCTCCATGGCGGAGTCGGCCGTAACCGTTGCGGTGCGGACGCCGCCGGTCAAGGGAGCAAGTTCGCCGACAACGGCGCCAGGGCCGAGGTTGGCCAGGGTTGCACCGTCACGGGTCACGGTGGCTGAGCCGGTAACGATCACGAAGCATTCATGGCCGGGCTCGCCTTCGCGCACCAGAACCTTTCCTGCCTCAACGGAGATCTCTACCGCTGCTGCTGCCACCTGCTGGAGCTGGCGCTTGTCGCACTCTGCGAAGAGCGGAACCTGAGCCAGATGATCGAGCCATGCGTCGCGTGCCATGGGCCGAAGCATAGGGAGAAGCCCGGCTCTCTGCTCGTCCATTCGGCCACCGACCCTTCATGACCACGAAACACTTGGGAAACAGGCGATCCGTACCGTGCCATTCGTGGATGTCGCCCTGCTTCGTTGGCCAATGGAAGAAGACCGTCGCCAGGCCCTTGCGGCTCGGGGTGCATCTCGCCTGTTGCTGGTCGATGCCGACACTCATGCGCCTGAGGCCGCTGATTGCCTTGAGGATTGGATCCGTTTGCCGGCGAGTCAGGACGACATCGATGCGCGCTGCCGGGCGATTGCTGCCCGATCAATGGTCCACAACTCCGAAACCCCAGCGCTCGACCCGGACGGAGTGCTCCGGGTTGGGGCCGGCTGGGTGTCGTTGCCTCCGCTTGAAGCCCGACTCATGTCGGCATTACTCGACCGGTTCGGCGCCGTGGTGAGTCGAGACAATCTTTCTCGAACCGGATGGCCCTCGGGCGCGCCGGGGCGTAATGCGCTCGATGTGCATATGCTCCGCTTGCGCCGTCGGATCGGCCCATTGGGATTGGCGATTCGAACCGTTCGTTCGCGTGGCTACTTATTGGAAGCCGGCGAATTGCAGATGGTTCAGCCGGCCTGACGGGCCACCGCTTCTGCAGCTGCCTTTGCCGCGTCGGCATCGCCGAGATAGCGATCGGTCAACGCCAGTCGCTTCGTTGGCACCATCGCGTCGTCGAGTTCGTAACGAATGGGCACGCCAGTGGGAAGGTTCACATCGGCGATATCGGCGTCGCTGATGGCATCGAGATGCTTGATGAGCGCCCGAAGACTGTTGCCGTGGGCGACAACAAGAACGCTATGGCCAGCGTGCAGGTCGGGGACGATGTCGTCGTACCAGTACGGAAGCATGCGGTCGACGACATCGGCGAGGCATTCCGAGGCAGGCAGGACGTCGGCCGGAAGTGAGGCGTAGCGCTCATCGAACCGAGGGTGACGGGGATCATCGAGTTCGAGCTTGGGCGGCGGGATGTCATAGGAACGACGCCATTCGAAGACCTGGTCCTTGCCGTACTTCTCGGTGGTCTCCTTCTTGTCCATTCCCTGCAGCGCGCCGTAATGGCGTTCATTGAGGCGCCACGAACGGCGAACCGGAACCCAGAGCCGGTCCATGCCATCGAGGGCAAGGTTTGCGGTGCGGATCGCCCGAACTTGCATGGAGGTATGGACCACGGTCGGCCCGACACCGGCAGCTGTCATGGCGGGCCCAGCGGCACTGGCCTCGGCCTGGCCCTGATCAGTGAGATCAGCGTCGTACCAGCCAGTGAAGAGATTTTCGAGGTTCCAGGTGCTCTGACCATGGCGCAGCAGGACGAGGGTGGAAGTCATGGTTCCAGTCTGCCCTAACGGGATCGGGGCCTCGGCCCGGTTTGGTTCTCCCCGGCGAAAGGAATTTCCGAGAACTTTCAAAAATCTTTGGAATCTGGGAATGGAACGGCCTAGACCAAAGTTGTTAGTGTCACGCTCAACTTTCTTAGCGATGGCCACTCAGCCCCGCTTGGCAGTCGAGAAGTATCCCCCCGATAATCAGCATAAGAACCACAAAGAGAAGGAGCAGCACCATGGCAAAGGCCGTCGGTATCGACCTCGGCACCACCAACTCGGTCGTCTCGGTACTCGAGGCGGGCGACCCGGTGGTCATTCCCAATGCAGAAGGCAGCCGCACCACGCCTTCAGTGGTCGCATTCGCAAAGAACGGCGAAGTTCTCGTCGGCGAAGTGGCCAAGCGTCAGTCCATCACCAACCCCGACCGCACCATTCGTTCGGTCAAGCGCCATATGGGCACCAACTGGACCATCGACATCGATGGCAAGGCCTATACCGCTCAGGAAATTTCTGCCCGCACACTCATGAAGCTCAAGCGCGATGCCGAGGCCTATCTCGGTGACACCGTCACCCAGGCCGTCATCACCGTTCCCGCCTACTTCGACGACGCGCAGCGCACCGCAACCAAAGAGGCCGGCCAGATCGCTGGGCTCGAGGTGCTCCGCATCATCAACGAGCCGACGGCTGCAGCACTTGCATACGGACTCGACAAAGAGACTGTCGATCAGACAATCCTCGTGTTCGACCTTGGTGGCGGCACGTTCGACGTTTCGGTTCTTGAAATCGGCGACGGTGTGTTTGAAGTGAAGTCGACTCACGGCGACACCAGCCTTGGTGGCGACGACTGGGACGAGCGCATCATCAACTGGCTTGCCGACGGATTCAAGACCGCACACGGCGTCGACTTGTTGAAAGACAACATGGCGATCCAGCGTCTGAAGGAATCTGCCGAGAAGGCGAAGATCGAACTGTCACAGGTGCAGCAGACGCAGATCAATCTGCCGTTCATCACTGCGACCCCCGACGGTCCGTTGCATCTCGACGAGCAACTCACCCGTGCGAAGTTCCAGGAACTCACCGCTGATCTTCTTGAGCGTTGTCGTGTTCCGTTCGAACAAGCCATTGTCGATGCCGGCCTCACTAAGGGCGATGTCGATCACGTGGTGCTTGTTGGAGGTTCAACTCGTATGCCGGCTGTTGTCGATCTCGTCAAAGAAATGACGGGCAACGATCCGCACAAGGGCGTGAACCCCGATGAGGTCGTCGCTATCGGCGCTGCCGTTCAGGCTGGCGTGCTCAAGGGCGAGGTGAAGGACGTTCTCCTTCTCGATGTCACACCGCTTTCTCTTGGTATCGAAACCAAGGGTTCTGTCATGACCAAGCTCATCGAACGCAACACCACCATCCCGACTCGTCGCACCGAGGTGTTCACCACCGCGGAAGACAATCAGCCATCAGTCGAGATCAACGTGCTCCAGGGCGAACGCGAAATGGCGCAATTCAACAAGTCACTCGGCAAGTTCCAACTCGTCGACCTTCCGCCCGCACCTCGCGGTGTGCCGCAGATCGAAGTCACTTTCGACATCGATGCAAACGGCATCGTGCATGTGTCGGCGAAGGACCGTGCGACCAACAAGGAACAGTCGATGACCATCACCGGTCAGTCCTCGCTTAGCAAGGATCAGATCAATCAGATGGTCAAGGACGCCGAAGCGCACGCTGCCGAAGACACAAAGCGTCGTGAAGAAGCCGATACTCGTAACAGTGCCGACACGCTCGTCTACCAAACCGAGAAGTTGCTGAAGGACCAAGGCGACAAGATTTCGGAAGACGAAAAGGCATCAGTCGAGGCAAAGCTCGCCGACCTCAAGACAGCACTTGCGGGCACCGATGGCGAGGCCATCAAGGTCGCAACCGAATCACTCATGACTGCAAGCCAGGACTTCACGCAGAAGCTGTACGAACAGGCTGCAGCCGAAGAGTCAGCTGCTGGTGGATCCGCAACGAGCTCGGCACCTAACGACGACGAGGTCGTCGATGCCGAGATCGTCGACGACGAAGGCAAGTGACCGTGTCAGGTGACGGAGAGGTCTCGGAAGAGACCTCTCCGACCGACGACGAACTGCTGGAAGCTGCAGCCGGTGGCGAACAAGGTTTCGAAGTTCCCGATGCCACTGGTGAAATTGATGTTGCTGAACTCGTTGCTGAACGCGACGAGTTCCGCGACACGATGCTGCGAGTCAAAGCCGAGTTCGATAATCATCGCAAGCGCGTTGCTCGCGACCAAGAAGAACTGCGTGAACGGGCCAACGAGAATCTGGCCGAGAAACTGCTCGTAGTTCTCGACGCGTGCGAAGCCGCGATCGGACACGGATCAACCGATGTCGAACCGATCGCAAAGATGCTCGCCGATTTGCTCGGAAACGAAGGCCTGGTGCGACTGACACCCGCCAACGAGCCGTTCGATCCGAATCTGCACGATGCAGTGATGCATGAAGAAGGTGACGGTGGCGAACCGATCGTGATCGAGACGCTCCGCACTGGGTACCAATGGAAAACCCGGGTGTTACGCCCAGCAATGGTGAAGGTCAAGGGTTAAGAAGTGGCTCCACAGCGCGAGTGGTTCGACAAGAACTACTACGAAGTCCTTGGTGTGTCGGAAACGGCAGAGCCGAAGGTCATCACGCGCGCGTACCGGAAGTTGGCTCGGGAGTTCCATCCCGATGCCAACCCCGGTAACGCTTCAGCAGAAGACAAGTTCAAGGAAATCTCTGCGGCCTACGACGTTGTTGGCGATGAAACGAAACGCGCCGAGTACGACGAGGTTCGCCGCCAAGGCCCAATGGGTGGAATGGGTTTCGGTGGTGCTCGCAATGGTGGCGGCTTCAACCCCGGTGCTGGCGGTTATGAAGGCGCCGATCTTGGCGATTTACTTGGCGGCATGTTTGGCGGCGGCGGCCGGCGAGGCCGTCAAAACCAAAGTCGTGGTCGGGCACCGCAACGCGGAGCTGATCTCGAGGCAACTCTTCGGATGACATTCCGTGAAGCGTTCAACGGTATGGAAACTGCACTTCACCTCACGAGTGATTTGCCGTGCGGAACATGTAGTGGTTCCGGCGCAAAGCCGGGCACCGCGCCAACGATGTGTCAGCACTGTCGTGGAAGCGGCGTCTCAGACGATAACCAGGGCATGTTCTCGTTCTCATCGCCGTGTCCGGTGTGCGGCGGCGCTGGTTCAGTCATCACGTCACCATGCGGAACCTGTCGCGGCGGTGGCGTCGAAAAGCGTGCGCGCGAAGTCAAGGTTCGTATTCCTGCTGGCGTCGACGATGGTCAACGCATCAAGTTGAAGGGACGCGGTGGGGCTGGTCGTAACGGCGGCGAAATTGGCGACCTCTACGTGATCGTGCACGTTGATCGCGACAACATCTTCGGACGTGACGGCAAGAACCTCACTATCAATGTCCCGGTGACATTTGCTGAAGCAACGCTGGGTACAAAGCTCACTGTTCCCACCCTCGATGGCAATCCCGTCACGCTCAAGATCCCTGCGGGCACTCCCACAGGAAAGGTCTTCCGTGTGAAGAGCCGCGGCGTGGCAACGAAGAAAACAACAGGAGACCTTCTCGTCACCGTGCAGGTCGATGTTCCTACGAAGATCACGAACGAACAGCGCGACGCACTCGAAGCTATGGCGGCAGCGTTTCCCGCTGCTCCTCGCGACTACTTGGGGGTCTGAACATGAGTCCGATGTCTGATTCCAATGCACAACTGCGAGCGGTCTACATCATCTCGGTAGCGGCCGAACTCGCAGGCGTTCATCCACAAACACTGCGTATTTACGAACGCAAAGGTTTGCTTGAACCAGCGCGCACCACTGGCGGCTCACGGCGCTACAGCCAGGCCGATATCGATCACTTGCGTCGCATTCAAGAGCTCACCGACGAAGGTTTGAACCTCGCCGGTGTGAAGAAAGTGCTTGCGCTTGAAGCGCATATCGCTGCGCTTGAATCGGCGCTTCTTCAGTCACGGGCCGAGATGGCCGCAGCCGTTGAAGAAACTCATCGCTCCTACCGGCGTGATCTGGTTCCTCTTCGCCAATCGGTGGCTCCGTTTGGGAATGCCGCCGAGGTCCTGCGCCGTTTGTCTCAGCAGTAACGTCTCAAAGGTGGTGGCACCCGTTGAAGACGTCGAGAATTCGATTGGCGTGAGCGATGCCGGGCGATTGACGAAAGACGAACGCAAATGGGCGCGCATCGGCACGCTTGTGGCCGTTGTTGTCTTCTGGCTGATTGCGACCTGTCTGCAGCCTTGGCAATTGTTCGACAAGGGCCCCTATACGACCGACTTTTACGATGTTCAGGCTCGGTCGCTTGTGCAGGGACACCTTGATGTTCCCGCAAACGTTGCGGGCATCGAAGGTTTCGAAATCGATGGCAAGACCCAGATTTACTTTGGCATTGGTCCGGCAATCATGCGATTGCCGTTTTCCATCGTTTCTGAAGTCGTACCGAGGCTTCCGTTCTCGAATCGAACTCTGGAATTCGACCGACGACTTTCGCTACTGAGCGAATTGATCGCACTCAGTGTGCTTGGACTTGCTGCAGCACGATTACTCAAGCGAGCAAAGTCGTTGGTAGCGAAGGCACCCGAAGGGTCAGCTTGGTGGTTCGGTGCCTTTGCTGTCGTCGCCACTTTGGGGACGCCGTTGCTGTTCTTCTCCTCGCGCGCACTCGTGTACCACGAGGCAGAACTGTGGGGAGCAGCAGCAGGTCTTGCCGGCCTTGATCTCGTCATCCGTTGGTGGCGAGTGCCGACGCGCCGACATCTCGTTGAAGCAGTGGGGCTTGCGACGTTTGCGCTTTCTTGCCGACCGTCAACGGGAGCGGCCCCAGCGATGGCGCTCGGCCTCTTTGGCTTGGCGCTTGCATGGAAGCGGGAGTGGCGGCGTTCGTTGCTCGTGTTGGCGGGCGCAGTGATTCCATTTCTCGGATTCGCCTTCGTGAACTGGTTGCGATTTCGTTCTGTTTCAGACGTCCCGTTTCCGCTCCAAGTCTTTTCCAAATTTAATACCGATCGTCAGGCGGCACTGGCAGCCAACAATGGAAGTCTGTTCGGCCTCAAGTTTGTTCCTACGAATGTTGCTCGGTATTTCTCGCCCTTTGCGTTTCAGTGGGATCGACTGTTTCCATTTGTGACCTGGCCCGCGAAGGCCACGGTTTTTGGAAACGCTCGCTTCGACACCATTGATCATTCCGGTTCATTTCTTACGAGTGCGCCGTTGCTTTTCCTGTTTGGTCTGGTCGGTGCGTGGTGGACGATCGTTCGCGACAAAACCCGTCAGTGGTCGGCGATTGCTTTGGCCGCGATTGTGGCGACAACGAGCACGTTTACCTTCGGCTACCTCGCCCATCGTTATTTGGCTGATCTGGTCCCGGTCTTTGTTGTGCTTGCTGCACCGGGCGTTTGGATCATTGCGCGACAGGCAACGACCTGGCGCCGATGGATTCGTCGGATTGTTGCTGTAGCGATGACGCTGTTGTTCGCCTTCGGTTTCTGGAACCAACTCGGTCTTGCGATCTCAACACGGGCGTTCTCGATTCTTCCGAGTGAATCCGGAGCGCGTTCGTTCGCTGAATTCCAGTATTCGATTGACGACTCACTTTTTGGTGGTGCTGCACCTGCGGTGATTCGCAGTGATGACGGGCAGCTTCCGCTCGGAGCTAGGCGGGGGACAATCGTGATCGTGGGTGACTGCGACGCGCTCTATCGAACCGATGGCTATGGATGGGGTCCGCTTGAGCGTCGCATCGGCGGGCCATACGCCTACCGACTCACAGGAACTATCGGTTTTGCGGACCAGGTGATCCTTTCGAATCCGGAGTGGGCGCTGCATGCATCGAAGACCAATGAGGGTGTCGTATTCCGCTGGGACTACGGAAACGGAAGCTCCGAAGTATCGGCAACGGTGAAGGTCGACATTGGACCAAGCACATTCGATGTTGTCTTTGATCCACTTCCGCTTGGAGTTGGTCGCGTTGTGCTGAATGGAACGAGTGTGATCGGTGCGCCGGTCAGCAACAGCGCCGACTCCGTCGTGAATCCGAATTTCACTTCGACGGACGTTCCCGCCGCTTTTTGCGAGAACCTGCAGGCTCGTCAGTAGTTAACGGTTCCAGGCCGACATCGGGAACATATCCACAAGCGCGGGAATATTCACGAACAGCAGCACGACCATCAGCGCCGAACAACTGATGACAGCCGCCATCAGGCCGCGTTCTTTGTAGAGCTTCTCCGGATGTTCCACCGGACTCGATGATTGAAACGCGAGTTTGAAATAAATTGCCATGATGAGCGCCACCAATGGGAACGACAGAATCAGTTCAATGCGATAGCGCTGCACGAATGCACCGAAGAACAGCATCGCTGAAGCCGCATAGAACATGACCGAAACGAGCAGGCGCTGTTCGTTGTAGACCGCAAACGATTTCCGATAGCGAATTTGTTCCTCGCGTCGATCAGCCATGTCGCGATATTCGGCGAATCGTTTGAGCCCCATGAAGAAGCAGCCGATCATCCAATAGGAGATGAGAAGAGACACCGGCGGCGTGGGGCTGTTCGGAACGATGTACCAACCCACAAGCATGCGCAACGGATTGTTGATCGACTCAGTAAGGACATCAAGATACGGAACGTCCTTCGTGCGCACGGGTGGGATGTTGTAGGCGCAACCCGCGATCCAGAGTCCGGCGAGGGAAAGAACGAGAGGAACGCTGACAAGTGCACCGAGGCCCAGCCCGATGACCATCAAGGCAATCCACTGGACGTAGGCGATCTTGATGTTGACCAAACCGGAAGGAACCGGCCGGTTCTTCTTGATTGGGTGGTGAAGGTCGAATGGTGCATCGAGCACTTCGTTGATCACGTAGTTGCTCGAGGCGATGAGGCAGACCGCCGCCATCCCGATGACGAAGTTCTGAAAGAGGCCTGACCACTCAGTGTTCTCTTGGGAGCTGAGCGCCACCACGATCCCAGGGAGCACAAAGACGTTCTTGAACCAGTGATCAACCCGCATAATCCTGATGTAGGGCATCAGGCGGTGAATGCCCGTGGGGCGAGGGGTGACGGTCGTCATCGTGCTGAGCCTAGACAGCGGGGTTTCATGGCTTGGCTTCTTCGCTGCCGATTGGAATTGGATGGGGCGGGTGAAACGCCAACGGGTAGTGTTTCCCGGTTCCCATGCAGTGCCATTGAGGAGTTCACCGTGCCAGCAACCGTCGTCGTCGGAACCCAGTGGGGTGACGAGGGGAAGGGCAAGTTCACCGACCTGTTCGCCCGCGATCAACATCTCGTCGTCCGCTATCAAGGCGGGCATAACGCGGGCCACACCCTCGTGGTCGATGGTGAGTCCTTCAAGTTGCAGTTGGTGCCGAGCGGCATCCTCTACCCGCATATCACGCCAGTTATCGGCAATGGCGTTGTGGTCGACCCTCGCGTGCTCATCTCTGAACTCGACATGCTTGAGGCAAGGGGTGTCGACACGTCGAAGTTGAAGATCAGCGGCAACGCACATTTGATCCTCCCGTACCACCAAGAACTCGACAAGCTCACCGAACGTCGCCTTGGCAAAAACAAGGTCGGCACGACGAAGCGCGGCATTGGCCCGGCCTATGCCGATAAGGCATCTCGTGTTGGTCTGCGTGTGCAGGATCTTCTCGATCCGAAAATCTTCCGCGAGAAGCTCGACGTTGCGCTCAAAGAAAAAAATGCGATCTTCGCCAAGGTCTTCAATCAGCTGCCGCTCGATGGCGATGCGATTGCTGCCGAATATCTCGACGTGTGCGCACCGCGCCTTGCGCCGATGATCACCGATTCAGTGAATCTCATTCACGAATCACTTGAAGCCGGCGAGAACGTTCTGCTCGAAGGTGCTCAGGCCACGTTCCTCGATCTCGATCACGGCACCTATCCGTTCGTCACGTCGTCGAACCCAGTTGCTGGTGGTGCTTGCACCGGTGCTGGTATTGGTCCTCGCTACATCGATCGCGTTGTTGGCATCGCCAAGGCGTACACGACTCGCGTTGGGTCTGGTCCGTTCCCCACTGAACTCACCGATGAAATCGGCGACGCGCTGATCGAGATCGGTCACGAGTATGGAACCAATACCGGGCGGCGTCGGCGCACGGGATGGTGCGACGTAGTGATGTTGCGTCACTCGGTTCGCTTGAACTCGTTGTCGGAAATCGCGCTGACGAAACTCGATGTGTTCGACACCTTCGATTCAATCAAAGTGTGTATCGCCTACGAACTCAATGGCGAAACGTTCACGCATCTTCCGTATCACCAGTCGGTGCTGCACGAAGTCACGCCGGTCTATGCGGAATTCCCTGGTTGGAAGTCCGATATTTCTGGCATCACGTCGCGTGACGATCTTCCCAAGGAAGCGTTCGACTACGTGTCGTTCTTGCAGGATCAGATTGGTGTTCCGATCGGTCTTGTTGGCGTTGGTCCGGGGCGCGATCAGTATTTGAACTTCACCGTCTGATGAAGGTTTGTGTCGTTGGTTCCGGTGGTCGCGAGCATGCGCTTGCAACGGTGCTGCGCCGCCATCACGAGGTTGTGGTTACTCCCGGTAACCCCGGCATTCCTGGTTCCGTCACAACACCCGCTACAGAAATTGATGCTGATCTCTATGTGATCGGGCCGGAAGCGCCGCTCGTTGCTGGTCTTGCTGATGAACTGCGCGCTGCGGGCAAGTTGGTGTTCGGCCCAGGGGCTGATGGCGCGCGTCTTGAAGGTTCAAAGGCGTGGATGAAGGAAGTGCTCGTTGCCGCGGGTGTTCCCACCGCGCGACATGGCACGTTCACCGAAGCAGAACCGGCATTCGCGTTTCTCGACACGCTCGATGGTTTGTATGTGGTGAAGACCGATGGACTCGCTGCGGGCAAGGGTGTCATCGTCACAACATCGATTGAAGAAGCTCGCGACGCAGTGCGTGACTACCTCTCGGGCGATGCGTTCGGCGATGCGGGTCGCACACTTGTTATTGAAGAAGGTCTTACCGGCCCCGAAGTTTCCGTTCTCGCCATTTGCGACGGCACCAACGCCGTTGCGCTCGCGCCCGCCCAAGATTTCAAACGCGTAGGCGATGGCGATGCTGGCCCCAACACCGGCGGCATGGGCGCGTACTCACCGGTTCCTGTTGCCGATCAATCCGTCATCGATGCGGTGATGAACGATGGCGTACTTCCCACACTTGCCTACTTGCGCTCCATCGGTATCGATTACCGCGGGGTCCTCTACGCCGGCCTCATGCTCACACCCAACGGGCCAAAGATGCTCGAGTACAACGTGCGCTTCGGTGATCCGGAGACACAGGTTGTGCTTCCCCGTCTCACCAGCGACTTGGGCGAACTGCTTGCATCAGCCGCTGCTGGTCAACTCGGCGCAGCGCCAACATTCGACGACGGCGCAGCTGTCACCGTTGTGTGTGCAGCCGAGGGCTACCCGCGAGATCTGCGCACCGGCGACGTGATTGAAGGACTCGACGACGCGCAGGCTGTCGCTGGTGCCACCGTGTTCTGCGCCGGAGTTGGGGCCAATGCCAACGGCGAACTCATCACCACTGGTGGACGAGTGCTGACTGTGACTGGTCGGGGTGCCAATCTGTTCGAAGCCCGGCAGACTGCATATGACGCAGTCGGCAGGATTTCCTGGCCCGGTCTGCACCATCGCAACGACATAGCTTCGGCCGCTGCGGCCACTACCAACGGAGGATCCCGATGAAAGTTGCTGTTCTTATGGGTTCGCCCAACGACCGCGACAAGATGCAAGGCGCCGGCGACACGCTTGAAGCCTTCGGCATTCAGGCCGATGTGCACGTGATGTCTGCTCACCGCAACCCTGCCGAAGTGACTGCGCTTGCTTCGACTGCGCGTGAGAACGGCTATGTCGCCTTTATTTGTGGCGCAGGAATGGCCGCGCATCTTGCTGGCGTCGTTGCCGCACACACCACGCTTCCAGTTGTTGGGGTGCCCCTGTCTGGTGGAGCAATTAATGGGGTCGACGCGCTCTATTCCACAGTGCAAATGCCCCGAGGCATTCCGGTAGCCACCGTGGCCATCGACGGTTCGGTGAATGCCGCACTGCTGGTGGTTGAGATGCTGGCCATCTCCGACACCGATCTTCAGGCAAAGTTGCTCGAAGATCGAGCCCGTCGCGCCAAGGGCTGATCTGTAAATCGCACCGAGACCTCCTCGGTGTCGTCGTATCCTAAAGAGGTGCCCGTTTTGGGCCTTTGAGGAGACCGAATGGCGTCCACGTCTGTGCCCAATGTTCTTGCTGCTCGATATGCGAGCGCGGAGATGGTCCGACTGTGGTCGCCCGAACAGAAAATTGTTCTTGAGCGAGAACTCTGGTTGGCCGTCCTTGAAGCCCAGCGGGATCTCGGTGTTGCGGTGCCCGACGACGCGATCGCTGCCTATCGACGTGTCATCGATCAAGTCGACCTTGATTCCATCGACGCTCGTGAACGCGTTACTCGTCACGATGTGAAGGCCCGCATCGACGAGTTCTGTGCGTTGGCCGGTCACGAACAGATTCACAAGGGGATGACCTCTCGTGATCTCACCGAGAACGTTGAGCAGCTGCAGTTGCGTCGCTCGCTCATTGTGATGCGCGGCCGAATGCTCGCGTCGCTCGCTCGTTTGGCCGAACGCGCCGCCGAATCGGCAACCGTTGTGATGGCTGGTCGTTCGCACAACGTGCCCGCGCAGGCCACCACGCTGGGTAAGCGCTTTGCGAATGCCGGTGAAGAGCTGTTGCAAGCGCTCTACCGAGTTGACGATCTACTTGCGCGCTATCCGATGCGTGGCATTAAGGGTCCGGTTGGCACGCAACAAGACATGCTCGATCTGTTCGATGGCGATGGCGAGCGTCTCGAACAACTTGAATCTCGTGTGGCCGCTCATCTCGGTTTTGATGCGTGGCTTACAAATGTTGGACAGGTGTATCCGCGCTCGCTCGACCTCGATGTGGTCTCGGCGCTTGTCCAGGCTGCTTCTGGTCCGGCCGACCTTGCCCTCACGATTCGCCTTATGGCGGGCCAAGAATTGGCTACCGAGGGATTCCGTCCTGGTCAGGTTGGATCTTCGGCCATGCCGCACAAGATGAATAGCCGCAGTTGCGAGCGCATTGGCGGCTTGCTGGCCATTCTCCGTGGCCACCTCACGATGGTTACTTCACTTGCTGGTGATCAATGGAATGAAGGCGACGTGAGTTGTTCTGTCGTGCGCCGAGTCGCACTGCCCGACGCGTTCTTTGCCATCGACGGTTTGTTTGAAACGTTTCTGACCGTGCTTGCTGACTTCGGTTTGTACCCCGCCGTTATTGAACGCGAACTCGACCGTTACCTGCCATTCCTTGCAACAACCAAGGTGTTGGTTGCTGCAGTGCGTAATGGCGTGGGTCGCGAACAAGCACATGAAGCCATCAAGGAACACGCGGTTGCCGCTGCGTTGCGACTTCGCGAAGACGGCGCCGAAGGCAATGACCTCATCGAGCGCCTTGCTGCCGATCCGCGCCTTGGCCTCGCTCCCGATGAACTTGCTGGCGTTCTTGCGAATCCAATCGACTTTGTTGGTCGTGCGCCCGAACAGGTCGCAGCATTTGTCTCGACTGTTTCGGTACTCGTGTCGGCAGACCCTGCCGCGGCTGGGTATCGTCCGGGGGACATCCTCTGATCTGAGGACCTGCCGCCGGCCGTATCCAGGAGACCCGCCATGACCGACGCACTCCCACACATCTACTCAGGGAAAGTCCGTGACATTTACGACGCAGGCGACGACCGATTGCTCATGGTCACCTCCGATCGCCTGAGCGCGTTCGACGTCGTCATGGCCGAGCCGATTCCCGACAAGGGCCGCGTGCTCACTGCCATGTCAGCCTTCTGGTTCGAGAAGTTCCAAGGCGTTGTTGGCAGTCACCTCATTTCGACCTCGCTCGACGACTGCCCGGCGCCGGCCCAGCGCGACGACTGGCAGGGCCGCATCATGTTGTGCCGCAAGGCCGAAATGCTGCCCATCGAATGCATCGTTCGGGGCTATCTCACCGGTTCGGCCTGGAAGGAATACAAGGCCGACGGCACGATGCACGGCCAGGAACTCCCCGCCGGGCTGCTCGAATCGGCTCAATTGCCCGAGCCCGTGTTCACCCCTTCCACCAAGGCCGCCGAAGGTCACGACGAGAACATCTCTTTCGAGGCGGCGGTTGCTTTGATCGGACCTGATCTCGCCGAACGGGCTCGGTCGGTGTCACTCGAGCTCTACACCAAGGGCGCCGAATGGGCCGCAGCCCGGGGCATTCTCATGGCCGATACCAAGTTCGAACTGGGCCTCATCGATGGCGAACTGGTGTTGTGTGACGAGGTTCTGACCCCAGATTCGTCGCGGTTCTGGGCGGCGGAGAGTTGGAAGCCGGG
>JBIIVE010000120.1:0-4802 GCA_044339605.1 Acidimicrobiales bacterium | reverse complement strand
CAGATGCATGACGGGCCGGACGCGTCGGAGTGGTCACACGACGGCGACCACGAGGCAAGTAATCAGGGGTGTTCCAAGGAGCACTCTTTTGCGGATGGTCAACCGACGGAGCTCCGGGACCGGGAGGCGGATTCATCGCTTCGCCACAGTTGTCGGAGTGGTTGCCTTCGCAACCGTGGTTGGCGGCGTCTTCGGAGCAATGGTGGTCGCCGTGGCCTTCGGAACGGCCTTTGGCGTAGGTGCCGGCGGCGTTTCGCCCGCACGTGCGTCATCAGTCGCCTTGGGCTGCAAGTAGACCGGCGTCGGCGACGGAATCATCCCGAGTTTCGTTGTGGCGGCTGTCGTGATGTTCTGCGGACTCTGCAACTGGGCAAGCTCAACCCGGAGGTTTTCGGCAAGAGTTTCCGCTTCAGCAATACGGTTATTGACACGATCGATGTGCGCTTGTTCCGAAATGATCAACGTCTGGGCGCCTGCGATTGCGAAAAGCACAACAACCACGCCGACGACACCGGCAATCAAACCGATACGACGACGTTCAGGTGCAGTGCGATCGACAAGTCGAAGTCGCGATCGAAGTCCCTCACGGGTTGACTCCTGCGGAGCGCGAAGCGTCGCCGCGCGACGTCCTTCAGCAGCAACTCTTGCGCTGGTCATGACCGTTCCGCGATTCGAAGTCGGGCACTTTCAGCACGAGGATTGCGCTCACGTTCGGCCACGCCTGGTGTCGTTCCGCCGCGACGAACAAGCCGAACCATCGACTTGGCACCGCAAACGCAGGGAAGGTTCGTCGGGCAGGTGCAACCGCCAGACTCGGCGTCACGCATGACCTGCTTGACGATGCGATCTTCACCCGAGTGATACGACAAAACCACCAAACGGCCAGCTGGATGCAACGCATCGATCGCCGCTTCAAGCGCAACGGGAAGTACGCCGAGTTCGTTATTCACTTCAATGCGAATTGCCTGAAAGGTTCGCTTGGCTGGATGCCCGCCAGTTCGGCGTGCAGGTGCGGGAATCGCATCGCGAGTGATCTCTGCAAGTTCTGTTGTGGTCTCAACTGGTCGAGCAGCGATGATCGTTCGGGCAATACGACCGGCGAAGCGTTCATCACCGAACTCGCGTAGAACGCGAGCAAGTTCCTTTTCGTCATACTCATTAACGACAGTCATCGCGCTGAGCGCACGAGATGGATCCATCCGCATGTCGAGGGGCGCATCGAAGCGGTAGCTAAAGCCACGCTCAGCTCGGTCGAACTGTGGAGAGCTCACACCAAGGTCGAATAACGCACCAACAACGGGCTGGCCGGCGAGTTCGGCATCGATAACCGCCGTAAACGAGTCGAAACGGGCCTGCACAGTGCGAGCACGATCGCCAAATCGCCCAAGGCGTTCACGAGCTACTGCAAGTGCGTCGGGGTCCTGGTCGATACCAAGTACCGAAAGGTGCGGGTGCGCCTCGAGGAGAGCAGTCGCATGGCCAGCGCCACCGAGGGTTGCGTCGATGACCCAACCGGCTGGCACGGATTCGAAGGCCGCCACGATCTCGTCGAGCATCACCGGGCGGTGGTCGAACGATTCGTGAGTTTCGGCCATGACTGATACCTCTCGCTGCTGAGCCAGTCGGCAGAGCCGGTACCGGTCCTCAGCAGTCCCTCGGAACACCGGCGCCCGCCGGGATTTCTCCCCGGTCGGGCTCGATGGGAAGCGGGCGGAGTAGGGGCCTTCCATCGTGTGTTCCGAGAGACTGCTGAAAATCGGGCGACCGGCTCGGTCGCAGGAGTGGTCCTTTCGTTGGTGGGTCAGAGACAAAGGGGACATGACACGGACTAGAGCCCCAAGGACGTAACGGCTTGAGTGAGGCTGTCGTCGGCGAGTGATGCTTGGTCGTTCCAGCGACCTGCGTTCCAGATCTCGATGCGACCGAAGGCGCCGATGACGACGGCTTCTTTGTCGAGCGAGGCGAAGTCGCGCAAGCGCTGGGGAATGGTGATGCGGCCTTGAGAATCGGGTCGGACTTCGTGGGCGTTGGCGGCGAAGGCGCGGAGCGATTCCTGGCTGGTTTCACCCGAACGGACCTTGTCCTGGAGACGGGTGGCCATTTCGCCGAAGCCTTCTTCGGTCCAGAGGCCAAGACAGCGGTCGAGCTGGGAAATAAACCCCTTGTCGACCAACTGGGCGCGGAAGGTCGCGGGAAGGACCACTCGGCCCTTGTCATCGAGCGAATGCTCGAACGTCCCAACGAACATGCCTGCAATCCTCTCCACCGGCTCCCCACGGAGCCCCTACGGATAGACATATTGCCCCACTTCCCCCCACTTCGCAAGTACATCGCTCCCTTTTCTCCCCAAATCGCCCAAAACGGTCGAAATTCCTCAGGCGTGGTCTGAGAATTCGAGGTCGGGGACCAGGCCGTTTGGACGCGCCAAATCGCCGGATGCAGGCAATTGCGATGCCGCCCTACGGGAGACCGGCCCTCACCGTGGCAGCACAGGCAAGGGGCCCTTTACCCAAGCGTTCTCAAGGCGGGATTGGACTGGCTCAGCGCCAAAGGCCAAGAAGAGTTACGGAAGTGCCTCGATAAATGCATCGCGAAGATCGAAGCCGGGGTCTCCGAGCGTGGCGGGAAACACACGAACCTCGTCGATCGAACCGCCGCTTGCCGCGATGCCAGGCGCAAGCAGTTCGGCATGACGCGCCGCATCCCAACTCAGCGGCACCGAACATTGGAATCGAGCGCCCGCCCGAGTTCGACGTTGCGAAATGCCGACGACCTTCGCGCCATCGACGGTGACCTCTCCGGCGGCAAGGCCGGCAAAACACACAATGGGCGACAACGCGTTCGTCATCATCGCCCCGCGATGCACCACGCCTTCAATGCCCACTGAACGCAGAGCCGTGACCCACACGTCGCCGAGCCATTGAGAAGCGAGGCTCACATCGTCGTTCCATAACGGATCGGATCTACCGATTACGACATCGACCCAAAGTTGCGCGCCTGAGTCAAGGAGCACTGCCCCTCCCCCGCTCTGACGGTTGAAGACATCAACGTCGAGACGTTTCGCGACAGCAAGGTCGACGTCGTCTATCGATTGGGTTGAACCAAGCGCAAGCGCTGGACCACGTACATCGAGCAATCGCACCGAACGCTGGGCGCCAGCGGGCACACCGTGACTATGAAAGCCCCGAGCATCACCCTTTGCCCTCACCACATCCCAACGAGCCACCGGCGCAGGTTACCGACCAGCGATACGGTCACCGTCATGACTGTTGCTGACAATGGATACCTCGCAGGGCGATCAATCATCGTGACGGGGGCTGCGAGCGGCTTCGGTCGGCTTGTGACCGCTCTCGCTTCTGCGCGAGGCGCAAATGTTCTCGCCGCCGATATCGACGGCGCAGGTGTCGCTGCGCTCGCTGCTGAACTTCAAGCTCAGGGACGCCCCGTGCAGGCATGCACGGCCGATGTCACCGATTCGGCACAAATGCAGGCGATGGCGTCAGCATGCGTGGAGCACTTCGGCGCGATCGACGTGCTCGTCAACAACGCCGGCACCATGCCACTTGCGTTCTGGGCCGATCACGCGGCGGCGGCCGACGCATGGAGCCGGTGTATCGACATCAACTTCAAAGGTGTCGTCAATGGAATCGCTGCAGTCCACGATCAAATGATCAAACAGGGCCGCGGTCATGTCGTGAACATCTCATCGATCTACGGCAACACTCCCGTCGCTGGCTCAGCCATCTACACCGCCACGAAAGCTGCGGTGAATGTGCTTTCCGAATCACTACGAATCGAATCGCAGGGTCGGATCAAAGTCACCACGGTCAAACCCACCGGCGTCATTGGCACCAACCTCGGTTCCACCATCATCAATGGCGACGCAATGATCGGCATTCTTGGGCAGAACATGGACTCATTCCGCGAGAACGTCGTGAAGTTCATGACACCGGGCGAATCCGAAGGCCTCACCGATCCCGAGAACATTCGCTATTGGGCGATCTCGCCCGAAGAACTCGCAGAACAAATCGTCTATGTCATTGATCAGCCGTGGGGTATCTCGATTAGCGATATCACCGTGCGTGCATCAGGCGATCAGTACTTGTCCTGAACGCTTTAGGACGTGACCTCGGGCCAGGCCCGGCACCAATGTAAATAGGTGATGAGGTCCTCGGGCCGGGGTTCTCCACCAGAACCGCCATAGGCCGTCACTAAACGGAACTTCATGTACGACGCGTCGGGGAGCGGAAGGAACGGCGCGCGCTTCCACCATCCACGCGGAGCGAGACGGAACAACTGACGAACTGCAGTGGTCCAAAGCGACGGGTGACGAATCACTGCCAGCGCTCCGGCAAGCATCCAGCGCGAAGAGGGTTGATTAGCCACGAAGTGATCCTACTGATCGAGTCCGCGCCAGCCGACCGCCGCCGCGCCGATGAGGGGCCCATCGGCACCGAGACCTCCACGGCGCAGTTCGCAACCCTTCGAGAAATCGAGTTGCGCGCGCAATGCGATCTCGTCATTCGCTGCTGCGAAGAATGGATCGCCAAAGCCGAGCGCCACAGAACCCGCAACAACAGCAAGACGAAGATCAAGAAGATTCGCCACTGTTGCCACTGCCCGCCCAACCAACCGACCAGTACGTTCGATCACTTCGGCGGTTGCTTCGGCGGCAGGACGTCCGGTGTAGGCGGCAATCGCAGTTCCCGACGCTTCGGCTTCTAAACATCCGCGTGCGCCGCATCCGCATAGACGACCTTCGGGCTCAACGCAGATGTGCCCGATGTGCCCTGCGTTGCCAT
>JBIIVE010000011.1:0-34766 GCA_044339605.1 Acidimicrobiales bacterium | reverse complement strand
CACGTTTGGACCGAGGAGGTTGTGGTTCAGAGCTTGCGCATCACGGTGACGACTTTGCCGTACACGGTGACTTCCGATGAGTGGAACTCCATCGGCGAGAGACGTGAGTTGGCGGGAAGCAACGTGACGTTGTCTCCGGTACGTGACCAGGTCTTCACCGTGGCTTCGCCGCCGGGAATGCCGACGACCACGATGTCGCCCTTGGACACGTTGGTGCCGGCTTTGGCCACGATGTAGTCACCGTCGAAAATGCCAGCCTCGATCATGGAATCGCCGCGGACACGAAGCATGAAGAGTTCTCCGTCGCCACACAGGTCGGTAGGCACCGGCATGATTTCTTCGACGTTCTGTTCGGCGAGCACATCGGTGCCAGCGGCAACATCGCCGACCAGTGGCACGTGACGGAACGGACGGCGCTCGCCGGATGCGCCGGAGTTGGGGTCGTAACGAACTTCCATGGCGCGGGGCTTGGTTGGGTCGCGGCGCAGATACCCGAGCTCGTTGAGAGTGTTGAGGTGGTTCTGCACGCTTGATGGCGAGGTGAGCCCGACGGCTTTGCCAATTTCTCGGACAGACGGGGGATAGCCACGCTCGTTGAGGTGGGTATCGATGACATCGAGGATCTGTTGCTGGCGGGGAGTGAGACGGTCACTACTCATTGGGAACTCCGGATCGTTGAGGAGAAGTGGGGAGAACGGGAGGAACTGAGGCTGCTTTCGATTCTTTCGATTCTTTGGATTCTTTGGATTCTTTGGATTCTTTGGATTCTTTGGATTCTTTGGATCGTTTTGATCGTTTGGGCCTTCGAACCTCTGTACGACAGTACCGGCTCGATGGGCTCGAGGCAAACACCCGTTCGATTGGGTCTTGACATCGAACAGGTGTTCGTGTTTCACTAGTGACACACGAACGGGCGTTCGATCCGTTCCCCCTCACCCCAGCTCCCCCTTCGCTTTCCTGACTGTCACACCCCACGTGGAGACTTCCCTTATGGCTGCAATCCTGAACCCCACCGCCCTTTCCGTCCCCGCCGACTTCACTGAGTCCCTCCTCGAGGGTTCCCCGTCGGTCGCTCCCTGGAACCGTGCCGAGGCCTTCGAGCCTCGGCGTCCAGTCCGTCACCTGCAACTGGTGACTGAGCCCATAGCTCCTGCCCCTGCGGCTCGTCGCAGCCCGCTGCGAGTCATGCTGGCGGGGCTGGGTCTCGCGGTGCTCGTCGCCTTCGCGGCGATGGGCATCGTTCCCTTTCTCGGTGCCGACGCTGCTGCCTTCACGCCGGCGTTGTCCACCGACACCACGAGCCCGGCCGGTGACGACGCCCAGATCGCGTCTGCACCGGTTGTGGCCCCGGTGGCCGTAGCCGCACCTACCGAGATCATCGTCCAATCTGGCGATTCGCTCTGGACGGTTGCACGTCGCCTCCAGCCAAAAGGCGACCTTCGTGGCTTGGTCGATCGCCTCATCGAGCGCGTTGGCAGCACCAGCGTCACTCGTGGTCAGCACATCAATGTGAGCGGTCTCGTCGACTGACGTGGGTTGTGCCTGTCGCGTTCCATGTGGCGTGTGACAAACATCCGTTTCTGACCTGGCACAAAAAATCACGGTGTTCGCAGTAGTTTCGACGTGTGCGTTGTCCCGCTTGTGCCCACCTTGACGACAAAGTCGTCGATTCACGACAGTCAGACGATGGCGATGCCATTCGTCGTCGTCGTGAATGTCTGGCCTGTGGCGCGCGGTTTACGACCTTTGAACGACTCGAACTGGTCCCCTTGATGGTCCTAAAGCGATCCGGCGATCGAGTGCCGTTCGAACAGATAAAGATCACCGAAGGCATCGCTGCTGCGGCCAAAGGCCGTCCAATCGAAGAAGATGTCATCGAGCAAGCGGCCGCATCGATTGCCGAGGAACTCCGCTTGCTCGGTCCCGAACTGACGAGTGAACAAGTCGGTTTCGCGGTCTTAGAACACCTCCGTGAAATCGATCACGTCGCCTACATGCGATTCGCCAGCGTCTACAAAGGTTTCGATGACGCTGCAGATTTCCAGCGCGAGATCACGTTGCTAACAAAAGCAACGGAACCAAAGCGTCACGATTCGCGCGCGTAACGAAGCAACAGCACATCATCTTCAACGACGACGCGTGCGAGTTGAAGGCTTTGCGCAACTTGTGGCGGTGAGCCGGTTGAACGTTGCGCTGCATTTCCGCCAGTAAGTACTGGCGCGATCGTTTGACACCACTCATCGACAAGATCGTCATGAAGCAGCTGATTGTTCAGCGTTGGCCCGCCTTCGCATAACAGCGTTTTCATTCCCTGCTCGCGGAGTTCCGCGAACACTGCGCGAAGGTCGACAGTGTCTGAGCCAGCGATGATGATGTCGGCGACATTGCGAAGTTTGTCGACAGCATCGGAAGATGCAGTCGTTGTTGTGATCACGATTGGTCGTTGTGTCGGATCGCTGAACAGCCGTGAGTCCGGATCAAGATGCGCGCGTCCACTCACCACAGCCAAACGCGGAAGCGCTTGTTGTCCGCGCGCAACACGGCGGGCCTGGGTGTCGGCATCGAGTTGCACTGGTCCGTAATTTTCGACCCGAACCGTTCCGGCTCCAGCCATGATCACGTCGGGGAGCTGTCGCAAGGCATGAAACATGGCTTTGTCGGCCCGACTGCTGAGCCCCCCGGAGCGACCTTCAACCTCGATGGCCCCATCGATGCTTGCGACCATGTTCACCAAAACCCACGGCCGGTCCGGCGGAGCGGGTCGGGTCTCGGCCGCGACAAGTTCCACAGGGTCGAGATTGGTGAGGGGAGTGGGAAAGAGCTGATCCACATGGCCACGTTAGGGGTGAATCGATGAGTTGGTCACAGAAACGGTGGACAACTGTGGACAACTCAGGAGTTGTCCACCGGTCATCCACCGACTATCCACCGCAAATACACAGGGTTATTCCTCTTCCAACTCACAGGCATGAGTCGTACGGTTCACCCCGGGTGCAGTGCTGCGGCGCGAGCGACGGACGGTGGCGACGTTCTGTGCGTTCTCGGTTGGCAGGGCGGCTCCTAGGGCGTGGGTCTGCGTGACCCGCTCTACCTGGCGCTCGTGTTGCAGCGCACCCAACCACTCGAAATCCCACGTCAGTAGCGATTCTGAGGAATCGTTGACAAGGGTGGAATTACTCTGATGTAATTCCCCGACATCTTGTGGCCCGGAAGGTGAGGGGGCCAGAACAACCACAACATCTTGTGGTGGGCAGGAATCGGGACCCCAAAAGGGCTCGGTTTCGGCACCGAGACCACGACAAGACCCAAAATCCGTGCCAGACAGCGTCGTCCGGAGCGGTTCACGGGTGTGGTGGAACCCCTCAGAACTCCTAACGGGTGACTTGATTTGGTGGCCGCCCTCGGGCAACCGCTCCAGCAGCACCCACGCATCATCCCGCTTCACCCGCCTCAGCTTCAGCTGCAGCGGTGCCAACCCCGCTCCTGCCGGGTTGGATTCGCCACCACCACTCAAATCGATCACTCACGCGGAGGACTTCTCATGGCCCTGGCACCGGAACAGGCCGGCATCGGCATCCGTCGGCACTACACAAGCGCCGACACTCACCCATTCGACCAAGTTGGGTGGGAGCGTCGCGACGCTCGCATCTCCAACTGGAAAACCGGCGAGGTTGCCTTCGAGCAACTCGGCGTCGAGTTCCCTCTTGGATGGTCGCTGAATGCCACCAACATCGTCGCTCAGAAGTACTTCCGGGGCACCCCCGATACCGACGAGCGCGAATGGTCTCTCAAGCAGGTCGCCGATCGTGTTGCCGACACCATCACCGAATGGGGCATCCGCGATGGCTACTTCGTCACCGACGAAGAGGCTGAAGCATTCCGCGCTGAACTGAAGTTCATCATCATCACCCAGCGCGCCGCGTTTAACTCGCCGGTGTGGTTCAACATCGGTGTTGAAGGCGTCCCGCAGCAGGCATCGGCCTGTTTCATCTTGTCGGTCGACGACAAGATGGACTCCATCCTCAACTGGTACGTCGAGGAAGGCACCATCTTTAAGGGTGGCTCGGGCGCAGGTATCAATCTTTCCCGCATTCGTTCCTCCAAAGAATTCCTTAAGGGCGGCGGCACCGCTTCCGGTCCCGTGAGCTTCATGCGTGGCGCCGATGCATCTGCCGGCACCATCAAGTCAGGTGGCAAGACCCGCCGCGCCGCAAAGATGGTCATCCTCAATGTCGATCACCCCGACATCGAAGAGTTCATCTGGTGCAAGTCCCGTGAAGAGAAGAAGGCCCGTGCACTGCGCGACGCCGGCTTCGACATGGACCTCGACGGCATCGACATCACCTCCATCCAGTACCAGAACGCAAACAACTCGGTGCGCGTCACCGACGAGTTCATGCAGGCCGTTGTTGACGACACCGATTGGCACCTGCGTGCAGTGCACGACGGCACAATCGTCAAGACCATTCGTGCTCGCGATCTCATGCGTCAGATCTCGCAGGCCTCCTGGGAATGCGCCGATCCCGGCATGCAGTTCGACACCACGATCAACCACTGGCACACCGCGTGCAACACCGGTCGCATCAATGGTTCGAACCCGTGCTCGGAATACATGCACATCGACAATTCCGCTTGCAACCTTGCCAGCATCAACCTTCTCCATTACCTCGGCGAAGACGGCGTGTTCGATATCGAGGCCTACAAGCACACGATTGAGATCATGTTCACGGCGCAGGAAATCCTCGTCGGTAACGCCGATTACCCGACCGTTCCGATCGGTGACAACTCCCGCAAGTTCCGCCAGCTCGGTCTCGGTTACGCCAACCTCGGTGCGCTTCTTATGGCCCTTGGTCTTCCGTACGACTCCGACGAGGGCCGTGCACTTGCCGGAGCGATCACCTCGCTCATGACTGGTCACGCCTACGCCACATCGGCCCGCACCGCGTCTCGTATGGGTCCGTTCGCTGGTTATGCCGAAAACTCCGAGCACATGCTCCGTGTTCTTGGTCAGCACCGCGCCGCTGCCGCCACCATCGACGAGGAACTGGTTCCTCCGGCGTTGCTGTCGGCTGCACAGCAGTCATGGGACACCGCGTGTGAACTCGCCGCTGAAGTTGGCGTGCGTAACTCACAGGCTTCGGTACTCGCACCGACCGGCACCATTGGCCTCATGATGGACTGCGACACCACCGGTGTTGAGCCCGACCTCGGTCTGGTCAAGATGAAGAAGCTTGTTGGCGGCGGCACCATGTCGATCGTCAACCAGACAATTCCTCGTGCCCTCACCAAGCTCGGTTACACCGATGCGCAGATGGACGAAATCGTTGCCTACATCAACGAGAACATGTCGATCCTCGGTGCTCCACACATCAAGGCCGAACACATCCCCGTGTTTGCTTGCTCGATGGGTGACAACATCATCCACTACACCGGCCACATCCGCATGATGGGTGCGGTGCAGCCGTTCATCTCGGGCGCTATCTCCAAGACCGTCAACATGCCTGAAGACGTCTCGGTTGAAGAGGTCGAGAAGATTCACATCGAGGCCTGGCAGCTCGGCATCAAGGCCGTCGCTATCTACCGCGACAACTGCAAGGTGGCACAGCCTCTTTCAGCGTCAAAGAAAGATGACGACGAAATCGACCCAGTTGCTGGTGCAACCGAAGTCATCGAGCGTGTTGTCGAGAAGATCGTCTACCAGCCGATCCGTCAGAAGCTTCCCCGCACCCGTGTGTCGCGCACCTTCGAGTTCCGCGTCGCCGATTGCAAGGGCTTCGTCACGGTTGGTCAGTACGAAGATGGTCGCCCAGGCGAAATCTTCGTTCGTGTGTCAAAGCAGGGTTCCACCCTCGCTGGCATCATGGACGCCTTCGCCATCTCGGTGTCACACGGCCTTCAGTACGGCGTGCCGCTGCGCTCGTTCATCGAAGCGTTCACCGGCATGCGGTTCGAACCAGCCGGCATGACCGACGATCCCGATATCCGTATCGCCAACTCGCTCATGGACTATCTCTTCCGCCGCATGGCGCTTGAGTACCTCTCACCCGAGGAGCGTGCGGAACTCAACATCCTCACCACCTCAGAGCGCATGCAGCCGACGCTTCCGGGCGTCGACGAAGGCATCGAAACCCGTCAGGGTTCGGAAATGCCGGTCGATCCTCCGTCCATCGAATCAGTGTCAACACTTCTCACCGACACACAAACCACGTTGGTTCGTGAAGTGAAGACAACCAGTCACGATGCACCGATGTGCATGCAGTGTGGTGTCACCATGCAGCGTGCTGGCTCCTGCCACGCATGCCCGTCATGCGGCACCACCAGTGGTTGCAGCTGATTTCCGCAAACGCAGAACGCAATCTGAAAAGTGGCCCGGGCTTCGGCCCGGGTCACTTTCATTTTTGCGAATGTTCAGCCGGTCTCGTTGACGCTGCGGCCGTAAAGGTCACATCAGTCCGGGTTGATGGCCTGACCAAACGTCATGAACACCCAGGGCTTGGGGCCCTTGGTGTATTCGCTATGGACGAATTCGAGTTCAAAGCCAGCAGCCTTAACGAGTTCCACAGGGTCTCGGGTGAGGTGACAACCATCGGCCAGACGCTTTTCAAGCGGATCGAGGCGGCGTTGCCAGGTCTGCGTCTTCGCGTCGGGCGCCAAGCCGTGTTCAAGGAAATGGAAACGACCACCGGGCTTAAGTACGCGACGGAGTTCAGCGAGTGCCTGTTCAACGCCAGGAATCGTGCAGAGCGTGAACGTGCACAGCGCGCCGTCACAAGAGTTGTCGTCGAGCGCCACCGTTTCGCCATGCAGGCCCGCGTACTGGATGGGAATAGGGGAAGCAGCGATTCGTGGGACTGCGATCTTGCGCGCCGTTAATGCGGGCTCGACGGCGTAGACGAGTTCGATCTCGGGCGGGTAGCTCGCAACATTGAGGCCCGACCCAAATCCGATCTCCAAGACCGTTCCCGACAAACCAGCGGCCACGGCGTTGCGTCCCTCTTGCATAGCGGGCGTGCCGAGTGCCTTGTCAATAAAGCGGGGAACGATGTGCGTGCTGTAGAAACCCATTTGCGTGACCGTAGCGGTTGAGGGCGTTGCGATTCTGTCCGCCCTATGGTGACCACAGGACACGAGGGGGATCGATGCAACTTTGGACTGACGAGATCGAGGTAATGCGACCCGAGGCGCGAGCCGTTGTCGATGCCGGTATGGCGCTTGTTGCCGAACTCTTTGCGGGGGACGGAGAGCCGCCCAAGGATTTGCTCGGCGCTGCTCAGCACATGCGCCGTTCGTTTGAGCGCATGTATTCGCCGGTTCCAGAAGCGATTGTGCGTGACATCGCTGGGGTTTCGTGTCGAACGTTCGTGCCCGAGGGTCCGGCAACCGCGATCTATCTCCACTTCCATGGCGGCGGAATGGTGATCGGTGCGCCCGAAATGAGCGATTCCTCCAATCTCGATCTTTGTCGTCGATTCGGAATGACCGTGATTTCGGTTGGGTATCGCAAAGCTCCCGAGCATCCGTTCCCTGCAGGCCCTGATGATGGCATCGCGGTTGCGAAGTGGATCATCGAAAACGGAATCAGCGAGTACGGCTCCGATCGAATCATTGTCGGCGGAGAATCTGCAGGCGGCTACATGGCGGCCGCAGTTGCGTTGCGAATGCGCGATGAGTTGAACGCAATTGAACATCTCGTCGGCGCGAATCTCGTGTTTGGTGTGCATGACTGGGGTCGTTCACCAAGTCAGCGCGGCCTTCGAGTGCTTAATGCTCCTGACATGCTCACGCCCGAAGGTATGGCGATGTTCGGCGATTGCTATTTGCCAGGCATGACCGTTGAAGAGCGACGCGCGCCCCACATCTCGCCGCTCTTTGCTGACCTCCACAATTTGTGCCCTGCGTTCATGAGCGTTGGCACTGCCGATCACCTGCTCGACGACACCCTGATGCTCGCACCGCGCTGGGCCGCTGCTGGAAACGATGTTGAGCTGTTTGTTGCGCCTGAGATGCCGCACGGATTCCAAGCGTTCCCCTGCGGGATCACCTCGGCGTGGGCAGCGGCGCAGTTTGACTGGTTCGCTCGCCTACTTGGGTCCTAACGCGACGATGCCCGCCCCGAAGGGCGGGCATCGAATGCGATCAGAAATCTTCAGATCAGTTGGACATACAACCGTTGGTGTAGATCACGGCCGGAAGCTTGCCCTGCTGACAAACAACTCCACGATCCTGCGTGACCCATTTGCCGTCACGAGATGCCAAGACATCGGTGACTGCAAGAACTGGTGCACCACTCGCAGCGGGAGGCGTGAGTTCTGCCCAGGCGTATGCCCAGCCTGAGTCACAGCCGAAGCCGGTGACCTTCACGGTGGTCCCTGCAGTCATCGCGGCATCAACACCAGCGGTGATAGCCGCCGAGGTGCAGGCAGCTGCTGCTCCGGTCGGACCAACTGGGGCCGGTGTCGGAGTCGGAAGCACGCAAATCTTCTTTTTGGCTTGAGCGTCGGCGGAAAGTGCTGCCTTCGTCTTCGGGCCATAGGTGCCGTCAACGGTCAGGCCAGCGCCCTTCTGGAATGCCTTGATGCTGGAAATGGTGTGCGGTCCGATGACGCCATCGTTGTTGCCAACATCGCAACCAACGGTGTCGAGCCATTCCTGCATCTGAATGATGTCGGCCTTGGTGAGGGTGCTCACTGGCTTCACACCAGAAGTTGTGGGTGATGAAGCAGCAGTCGTTGTGGTCGTGCCTTTGTCGCTTGAATTGCTGTCGCTGCTGCACGCAGCAACGCCGGCCACGATGGCCAACGAAAGGACAGCAACGCCGAGAATTCGGCGCGCAGAATGAGAACGCATAGTTCCTCCGGGGGTAGGGGTAAAAGGCGAATCCGCCTCGGAGAACCGTAGTGAGTGGGGTGCTCAAGGCCGCGGACCCCGACGATGTGTCACGCTCTCAGGAGACAGAGGAGGAGTGGGGCGTGTCCGGACCATTAGAAGGTGTGAAAGTCGTCGAACTTGGCATGTGGGTGGCCGGCCCGGCATGTGCCGGGATCCTTGCCGACTGGGGTGCAGACGTCATCAAACTGGAACCACCTGGCGGAGGCGATCCGGCTCGGACCTATCAAGCCCTGTTCGGCACGATGATGCCTGACAATCCCGTGTTCGAAATGGACAACCGCTCGAAGAAGTCGCTCGCTGTCGATCTACGAACGGCCGAAGGCCAGGCGCTTGCGCTCGAGCTTCTCGATGACGCCGATGTCTTCGTCACGAACTTGCGCCGTGCCGCACTGGAACGTTGGGGGCTTGGTCCCGACGACGTTATGGCGCGCAATCCGCGACTCGTCTACCAACTCATTACCGGGTACGGGATGGAAGGACCCGATGCGGCGCGTCCCGCGTACGACATCGGCGGATTCTGGGCGCGCTCTGGTGTGGCCTCACTCTTGCAAACACCCGACGGTCCGCTTCCGTTTCAACGCGGCGGTATGGGCGATCATCCCACCGGAAGTTCCGCATCGGCGGCGGTGTGTGCCGCGTTGTTCAGTCGCGAGCGCACCGGTGAAGGCCAGTTGGTGTCAACCTCGCTCGTTCGTCAAGGCGTTTACACAATCGGTTTCGACCTTTCCATCACGCTTGGTTGGGGTGATCACATCGGCATCGGTGCGCGCGAAACCATGGGCAACCCCGCCATGAATAACTACACCTGCGGTGACGGAAAGAAGATTTGGCTCATCGGACAAGAAGCGCATCGTCATTGGCCGCCATTGTGCCGAGTCGTTGGGCATCCGGAGTGGATCGAAGAAGGTCCATACGCAACACCGCTTGGTCGGCGTGAGAATGCGCGTGACCTGATTGCTGAACTCGATGGCATTTTCGCTACGAAGTCGCGAGACGAATGGGCAGAGATTTTCGATACGGAACCAGACATGTTCTGGGCACCGGTCAACGATATTGACGATGTTCTGATCGACGAGCAGGTTCATGCTGCTGGGGCTTTTATCGAAGTTCCTGAAGCAAACGGTTCAGCGATGCGGGTTGCCAGCCCGTCTGACTTCTACGGAACTCCGTGGGCCGCGCGTTCGGGTGCTCCCGAACTTGGGCAGCACACTCGCGAAGTGCTTCGTTCTATGGGGCGCACCGACGCGGAAATCGATGCCATGTTCGAAGCCGGAACAGTCGCATGAGCGTAAGTGGGTATGACCTTCGACTGCGTCCGGCTCAACCAGCGACTCCGGCGGCAGACGCGTTCACGATTCATCGATCGCAACTCTCCAACGGGGTTGAACTTGCCTATGTGCGCGAAGGCGTAGGTGGGTATCCGCTACTGCTCATTCACGGATATCCGGAAACCAAGCGAATTTGGTGGCGAAACATTGAGCCACTCGTTGCCGCTGGGTTTGAAGTCATCGTTCCCGATCTCCGTGGCCATGGGGACTCCGGCTTTTCCGACAGCGATACCTACGACCTCGTTACCTACAGCCGCGATCTCTACGAACTCACGCACGACATCCTCGGTCATCAACACGTCGGAGTTGTTGGCGGAGATGTTGGCGGAGTTGTTGCTGTTGACATGGTGCAACGATTTGCGGGCTTCGTCGACGGATTGTGTTTCTTCGACACTGTTCCACCAATGGTCATCGATGCGTACATTGCGGCGGGTATCGACATCGGTTCAATCAAGGCAATCGCCGACGGTCCGACGGGCGACTACCGACGTCGACAGGGTGGCGAACCCGATGTACTTGCTGCCGAATTGGGTACACCTGCGCTGCGGCGTGCATGGATCGCAGCAATGTATGGACCGCGCCTTTGGGCATCTCCGGGGACATTCACCGATGCCGACATCGACTTCATGACCGAACCTTGGGCGGACGAAGCTCGTCTGCGCGCTGGTTGGGCCGTTTATCAACTTAGTTATGGTCGAACCGCGCAGGAGTTCCCAATCCTCGACCGCACCGTCGACATACCGACCCTTCTTTTCTACGGGGCAGACGATCAAGTTGTCGGACCCGACTTCATTCATTGCTGCGAAGTCGCGTTCACCGACCGTGTCGGACCATTCGTTCTTCCTGGCGCTGGGCACTTTCTGCAGTGGGAGAGAGCCGATCTCTTTAATCCCGCTGTCGCAATGTTCTTCTCCGCTCTTCGATCGAAAGTGTGACCATGACGATCTCCGAAACGCTCGACCCACAAACTCCAATCGTGATCGGTGCATCGGAGATCGCTCATCGCGATGGGCCGCACTTTCAATCTGTCTCGGCGACAGAACTCATGATTGAAGCGGTTCACCGCGCGTTGGAGTCAACCGGCGCAGGCGACGTACTTGGCGCACTCGCTGGGGCCGTGCTCGTGCCTCACGGAACATGGACGGAATCCGATCCCGGTCGCGCCATTGCTGAAGCGATTGGTGCACCAAAAGCTCGGACGATTCGCAGCGAACTTGGGGTTCTGCAGCAATCGTTGCTGGCGCGAGCAGCAACCGATGTGCGATCAGGTGCGATCGATGTCGCGATCGTGGTGGGCGGCGAAAACCGATGGTCAGGAGTGGTCTCCGGCAAAGCGGGTACGGATCTTCCTGAAGCTCCAGCGCTTGCATGTGCAGCAGAACCCGATGAAGTGATTGCGCCGCGAGAGATGGTGATTTCTCAGATAGAGATCGACCGCAACCTCACGACGGCAGCGCATCAGTACGCAATTATTGAATCCGCGCTCCGACACCATCTCGGTCGCTCAACCGGTGCGCATCAACGCGAACTCGGTGAGCTGTGGGCGCGCTTCGCCGAAATCGCTGCAGAAGCTCCTGCCGGGTGGGATACGCGAGCAATGAAGTCTGAGGAGATTGCCTTTCCGTCGGAATCGAATCGAATGATTGCGGCTCCCTATCCGAAGTGGCTTGTTTCTCAATGGAATGTGGATCAGGCCGCAGCACTCATCTTCACAACAGTTGGGACGGCCAGTCGTCTTGGTCTCGATGAGTCGACGTGGATTTTCCCATTGGCAATGGTCGAGTCAAATGCTGTCATTCCGCTGTCTGAGCGCGCCGATGTCCATCGCTGGCCCGCTTCTCAACTTGTTGCAAACGCTGCGCTCGAGGCATCAGGAATTTCAATTGATGAACTTGGTCCTGTCGATCTCTACAGCTGCTTCCCGTCGGCAGTTGAAGTTCAGGCGCGAGAAATCGGGCTTTCTATCGATCGTGATCTCACTCTTACCGGCGGCATGACTTTCGGTGGCGGGCCGTTCAATAACTACGCGCTGCAGGGTGCAGCCGCGATGGTGCGCAAACTTCGCGAATCGCCCGACCCGACCTTTGGTCTGACCAGCGCCGTGAGTGGTCTTCTGACAAAACCTGCTGTCACCGTTTGGTCCAACCGCGAACCGCGAACCCCGTTCGTTTCGCTTGATGTCAGCGCTGAGGCCGAGGAAGCCACGAAGCGCCGCCCGGTACACCCAGACCTCACCGGTGCCGGAGTTGTTGTGGGCGCCACGGTGATTCCAGGTCGTGGGGGAGAACTCACGACGGTTGCACTGGTTGAGGCCGAGGGAATTCGCTCGGTCGTGCAAAGTCACGATCAAGCGTTGGGCGAGACCTTCATGACTGCCGATCCGGTTGGACTCTCCATCATCATTGGAGATCCCGGGGAATTCACGCTGGCCTAAGCCACTGGTCGGCCCATTCGGGACCAGCCAACCGGCTGGCAAGTTCGGGCCCGCCCAATGCGACGCTTCGTCAGAATCGTGGCAAACTGACGGTTCGTCAGATTCTCGGTACGTGCCGAGAGACGCTAGGAGGCCCCCATGGAAATCCCTCGCATCATTTCGGTCGATGATCACGTCGTCGAACCCCCCGATCTGTGGTCGGCCCGACTTCCGCAAAAGTTCCGTGACCGCGGCCCCCGCATTGAACGTCACAAGGTGTCGATGACAATTACCGGCGGCTATGGCTTCACCGTCGACGATCCCAACGGCAAAGACTGCGATGTTTGGTACTACGACGATCTCGTCTATCCGTTCACACGACTTTCGGCCGCGGTCGGCGCCGAGGTTGTGCAGAACGAACCGTGCACCTTCGACGACATCCTCGTCGGTTGCTATGACCAAACCGCTCGTCTTGCCGATATGGATGCGAACCATGTCGAAGCGTCGATCTGCTTCCCGAACATCCTTCCTCGCTTTTGCGGACAGGCATTCCTTGAACGTGAAGACAAGGAACTCGCACTGCTTTGCATCCAGGTCTACAACGACTGGATGATCGACGAATGGTGTGGCGGCGCTGGTTACGGCCGTCTCATTCCTCTCACAATGATTCCTCTGTGGGATGTTGACTTGGCTGTTGCCGAGGTCAAGCGATGTGCAGCAAAGGGCAGCCACAACATCACCTTCTCGGAAAACCCAGTTCCGCTGGGGCTTCCGTCGTTGCACTCAGGTCACTGGGAAAAGTTGTTTGCTGCGTGCGTCGAGACCGACACCGTCATCAACATGCACATCGGTTCCTCGTCGAAGATGCCTTCGACGGCTCCCGATGCTCCGTTCATCATTTCCTCAACGCTGACGTTCCAAAACGCGATGGGCTCACTGCTTGATTTCGTCTTCGGTGGCGTCTTCGAACGCTTCCCTGATTTGCGCGTTGCCTACTCCGAGGGTCAGGCCGGCTGGCTTCCGTACATCCTTGAGCGTTCCGACAAATTGTGGGAGGAGCGTTTGCTCGACACCACCGGATTTGGTTCCAATCTCAAGCAGCCGCCGTCCACCTACATGAAGCAGAACGTTTGGTACTGCATCTTCGATGACGAAACCGCCATGAAGAACCGTGATGTCATCGGAATCGACCGCCTCACATTCGAGGTCGACTACCCGCATGCCGACTCCACCTTCCCGCATACCAAAGAGGTTGCTGAGCGCATGGCTGCGAAGGCCGGCTTCAACGACTACGAGGCGCATCGCTTCTTCCGGGGCAATGCCATCGACCTCTACAAGCTCGACAAGTACTACGGGATCATGAAGTAGATCTCTGCCTTTGAGAATTTCGAAGGACCCGGCCCGATTCTGAGCCGGGTTCTTCTCGTTTTCCGGCTGGGATCTGTCGGATGTAGAGCCGACGCAGGCTCGCCGCTAGCCTTCGCCATCGTTACGACGGACCTCTGGGGGAAATATGACAGACAAGCGATTGCTCGATCGAGTTGCCGTGATCACAGGCGCCGGCGACGGCATTGGTAAGGGGATTGCGCGTCGATTTGCCCAAGAAGGTGCCCGAGTCGTGATCGCCGAAATCGATGGCGAAACCGGACCAATGGTGGCGCAGGAGTTGCAAGATGACTTCGGAGTCGAAGCGTTCTACCTCCATACCGATGCGACCAAAGAAGAAGACAATCGGCGTGCAGTGAAAGAAGCGGTGGCCCGTTGGGGAACCGTTGACATCCTGGTGAATAACGCGTGGGGCGGCGATCGTGCCGGTCTGCAGCGTGTCGACAAGATGCCAGATGATGCAATGGACCACGCATGGCACATGAATGTGATGGGTCCGTTCTGGGCGATGAAAGAAGCGTTCCCGCATATGCGCGCACAGGGCAAGGGGCGCATCATCAACATCTGTTCACTCAACGGCGTGAATGCTCACATGGGGAGCGTTCACTACAACTCCACCAAAGAAGCGCTCCGTTCACTCACCCGCACCGCAGCGCGTGAATGGGCAGGGTTTGGAATCACGGCCAACGTGATCTGCCCCGGCGCCAAGACCACTGCATTCCGAATGTTTGAGCAGATGGCCCCGCAGGTGGCGGCGGAATCAGAAGCAGCGAATCCGATGGGTCATCTCGGTGATCCCGAAACGGAAATCGCGCCGGTCGCCTTCTTCCTTGCCAGCGACGACTCTTGCTACATCACTGGCAACACGCTGTTCGCCGACGGTGGCAGTCACATCAATGGCGCTGTTTGGGTCCCGGACCTCAGCGACTGATCGCCCTCAACTTTTCATTTCGAACGAGCGACGCAGACGCGTCACGAAAGGTGCACCATGAAAATCGGACTCGTGTGGGGATACTGGCCAGCACAGCCCCCCAAGGACTTTGTTGAAATCACCCAAGAAGCAGAGAAGGTCGGTTTCAACTCGGTCTGGACTGCAGAGTCTTGGGGATCCGACGCGTTCACTCCGCTTACCTGGCTCGCAGCACACACCTCAAAGATCAAACTCGGAACCGGTGTCGTGCAGTTGTCCGCACGCACTCCTGTTGCGACAGCAATGGCGGCAATGACGCTGGATCATCTTTCGAACGGTCGCGTCATTCTCGGCCTTGGCGTCTCTGGCCCGCAGGTTGTCGAGGGCTGGTACGGCCGTCCCTCGAATAAGCCATTGGCTCGCACCCGTGAATATGTCGACATCATTCGCACGGCGTTGCGTCGCGAGGGGCCGCTCGAAAACGATGGCGAGTTCTACCCGATGCCCTATCGCGGCGAGGGTTCCACTGGTCTTGGCAAACCGCTCAAGATCATGACCCACCCGTTGCGCTCGGAAATTCCGATTTATCTCGGCGCCGAAGGTCCGAAGAACGTCACGCAGACTGCAGAGATCGCCGATGGCTGGCTTCCCCTCTACTACTCGCCGTTCCGTCAAGAGGTCTACGCCGAGCAACTCACCGCCGCCAAAGAAGGATTCGGGATCAGTTCCCTCGTGACCTTCAACGTGACCGACGACGTTGCGACAGGCCTTTGGCCGGTGAAGGCAACGCTGGGCTTCTACATCGGTGGCATGGGCGCGAAGGGGCAGAACTACCACACCAAGCTCATGGCTCGTATGGGATTCGAAGAAGAGGCCTACAAGATCCAAGACCTGTTCTTTGCCGGTAAGCGCGAAGAGGCAATTGCCGCTGTTCCCGACGACTTCGCCGATGAGATCTCATTGGTCGGACCAGCGTCGCGGATCAAGGAACGGCTTGAGCACTGGCGCAACTCGCCAATTACCGAGCTTCTCATTTCGGCGCGTAGCCCCGAAGCTCTTCGTCAGGCCGCTGAGCTCGTCAACGGCTGAGCGCGTCTCTTCCTGCGGTTTTCGTTTCCCTACCCATTTTCAACATCGTTTCCGGAGTCTTGATGTCCTCGTACAACCTTGGTGACCTAATCGAACTGGTCGCTGCTGCAAACCCTGACCGCCTCGCAGTTGTTGGCGGCGGCACTCGCTACACCTTTGATGAGTTCGACAAGCGAACGAATCAGGTCGCGCAGATGCTCATTGGGCTTGGTTGTGAGCCCGATTCAAAGGTCGCGGTTTACGCCTGGAATCGCGTTGAGTGGGCAGAACTTCTCTTCGGTTCGTTCAAGGCTCGCGTTATCCCGATCAACGTGAACTATCGCTACGTTGCTCACGAACTCGAGTATTTGTTCGATAACTCCGACAGCGAAGTCGTGGTGTTCGAACGAGGCTTTGCTCCGGTCATCGACGAGATTCGCTCGAAGCTCACAAAGGTCCGTGAGTTCGTTGTTATCGAAGACGGAACAGACCACCCGACTCCGTGGGCAAAGGACTATGACGAACTCGTTAACGAACAATCCGACGCAACGTTCTCAAACGGGCGCACCGGCGACGATCTGTACTTCCTCTACACCGGTGGAACAACGGGCATGCCGAAGGGCGTCATGTGGCGCCACGAAGACATCTTCTTCGCTGCGTTGAGTAGCGCTCTTGGTGCTCCGATTACCTCACCCGAAGAAATCAGTCAGCGTTCATTGCCAGTCGAATTCGCACTACCAAGCCTCATCATCGCCCCGCTTATGCACGGTGCAGCGCAGTGGGGAATGTGCAACATGCTGTTTGCCGGCGGTCCAGTCGTTCTCTACACCGGTCACGGTTTCGATGCGCATGAGATTTGGTCGATTGCTGAGCGCGAGAAGTGCATGGGCATCACGCTGGTAGGCGATGCAATGGGTCGTCCGCTCGCCGATGCGCTCGTCGATGGGAAGCAGACCTGGGACTTGTCGTGTGTATTCCGAATCGGTTCGGGCGGCGGGGTGTTCTCTCCCGCGGTTCAGCAAGCGTTGAAGGATGCACTTCCGCACATCATGGTGATGGACAGCTACGGCGCGTCGGAAACCGGTGCCGGCGGCATGTCCGCTGAAGGCGGAGCACGTCGCTTTATGGTGTCGCCCGAGTTGCAGGTGCTCGACGAAAATCTCGTCCCGATTCCGCCGGGTTCGGAACAGATCGGTCAGCTCGCCCGAACTGGTCATATCCCGATGGGGTATTACAAGGACGAAGAAAAGACCGCCAAGACATTTCCGACCGATGCAAAAGGTCAACGTTGGTCAGTGCCTGGTGACTCAGCGTCTGTCGATGCCGAGGGCATCGTGACGCTTCTTGGTCGCGGTTCGCAGTGCATCAATACCGGTGGCGAAAAGGTGTATCCCGAAGAGGTCGAAGAAGCGCTCAAGGAACATCCGGGCGTCTACGACGCTCTTGTTGTCGGTGTTCCCGATGAGCGATGGGGTGAGCGAGTCGTTGCGGTGGTGCAACCCCGCGAGGGCTCGAACCCGACACTCGAGGAGTTGTCGAGCCACTGCCGTAATTTCGTTGCGGGCTACAAGGTGCCGAGAGCGATCACCTATGTTGATCAGGTGAAGCGGTCACCCTCGGGTAAGGCCGACTATCGCTGGGCCAAGGAAGCCGCGACCGCCGGAGCTGCAGAAGCATGAGCGTTGATCTGGGACTCAGTCCCGACCAGGAATCCATCGCAGAACTGTTTGACGGGTTCTTCAGCAATGAAGCTCCACCCGCAGTGGCCCGCGCGGCCGAGCCGCTCGGGTTCGATCGAGATCTCTGGAACAAGGTGATCGAACTCGGCGCCCCGGGAATGGGAAGCGCGCCTGAGAACGGTGGCGGTGGCGCTTCTCTCGGCGATCTTGTCGTCGTTGCTGAAACCATCGGCCGGTCTATCGCTCCGGTTCCTTTGGTTGATCACCTTGCTGCACTCAGTCTCCTTACTGACGCCGACCTCGTCGCCGGTGAAGTCATCGCTGCAGTTGCGGTTCGTCCCGCCGACGACAACGGCATCTGGTCACTGGTTCCAACTGGTGCGGTTGCCGACGTCGTGGTCGGTGTCGATGGCGACGAAACCGTTGTGGTTCGTTCAGCGCCGCCGATGTCAGGTCCTCGTAATCACGGTTCGATGCCCCTTGCCAATCGTTCGGCTCGCGAAGGCGCCCGAACGGTTCTCGGACCAGCGTCACTTTTCGAGACCGTCCTCGACCGCTGGAAGCTCCTCACCGCGGCCGCCCTTGTCGGTATCGCTGATGCAGCGAAAGAACTTGGCGTTGCCTATGTGAAGGAACGCGAACAATTCGGTGTTCCTGTCGGTTCGTTCCAGGCGGTCCAGCACGGACTCGCCGATCTCCCCGTCGCCATCGACGGCGGTCGACTGCTTACTCATAAAGCCGCATGGGCGCTCGACAACGTCACTGATGGTCTTCTCGATTGGGCGAATAACGACATCACCGATGGTCCTGCCCTTGCAACTATGGCGCTGCTCTTCGCTGCCGATGCAGCAGTGATGGCGACTGATCGAAGCCTGCACTACCACGGCGGTTATGGATTCGCCGAGGAGTACGACATCCAGATGTATTACCGACGTGCGCGCGGTTGGTCATTGATTCTCGATGACCCGACCACCGTGAGCCTTTCGTTAGCCGACCGTCTCTTCGGATCCGTGGAGGGCTGACATGGATTTTTCACTTTCACCTGAAGTTGTTGAGTTCCGCGATGAAATTCGCAGCATCGTTCGCGAGTTTGTGACACCAGAGATTGTCGATCGCATGCACACCACTGGCGTATTCGATGCGCCGGAACTCAATCTTGAACTTGGTCGTCGCGGCATTCTTGAGCGCGCGTGTCCTGGCCTCGGCAAGGGCGACCCCATCGAGATGTACGTGATGTTCAACGAACTCGAAAAGGCCGGCGCTCCGTACGATGGCCTCGCCGTTGCACTGATGATCGCTGCTGTTGTGAACAAGCTCGGCACCGATGAGCAGAAGGAACGCATCATTCCTTCAATCATTTCTGGCGAAGCACTTGTCTGCATGGGCTATTCCGAGGCCGACTTTGGTTCCGACGTCGCCTCAATCAAAACGCGTGCGGTGAAAGATGGCGATGAATGGGTCATCAATGGTTCGAAGATGTGGACCACGCTTGCGCAGGTTGCCGAGTGGTTGATCCTTCTCACTCGTACAGACCTTGATCTTCCCAAGCACAAGGGCCTCACAATGTTCATCCTTCCGATGAACACTCCGGGCATCACGGTTGAGCCAGTGCACACTCTTGGCACCGAAATTACCAATGCGACCTGGTATGACGACGTCCGAGTTGGCGACGATGCCGTGCTTGGCGGCGAGAACAGCGGCTGGCGAACCATGACCACCGTGCTCGCATTTGAACGCGGCGTTATGGGTGGGACCAATGCTGGTGTTCCATTGCTTCGCCATTTCCACGACTGGGCCGAGGCCAATGGAGTTTTCGATGAACCCACAACTCGTGAGCGCATGACTCGTTCGGTCATCGACATGCAGGTGGCCACGCTTCTCACCATGCGTTCAGCGTGGATCGCTGCTTCTGGGGGCATGCCGGGTCTTGAAGGCTCGATGACCAAAGTGTTTGCGGTCGAGGCCTACCAACGCGCGTCGCGCTGGACCCAAGCCACCGCTGGTCCCGCCGGGCTCCTCCAGTTCCATGAAGAGGGTGCAGCAGGCGAAGGCTTCGTCGAATACGACGCTCGCCACTCGCCGGTGATGTCGATTTACGGCGGCACCTCCGAGATCAATCGGAACAACATCGCCGAGCGACACCTCGGTCTCCCGAAGTCGCGCTGATCGGGAAAAAATCTGCCGCCCGACATTGCCCTCTCCCTGTAACGGCGATACGGTGACTCAAGTCACGGCATCGGAAGACGGTGCCGAATCTCAGGGGGCAACGTTGAGCAGCGAAGAGCGATACATCGTCATTTCGGCCGATGGGCATGCCGGGGGAGACATCCCCGATTACCGGCCGTACTTGGAATCGAAGTGGCACGAGGATTTCGACGCGTGGGCAGCCGCTTACGAAAACCCGTATGAAGATCTTGAAGGCGATCTCGGTGGCCGCAACTGGGACTCGGCTCGACGTATGGCCGATCTTGAGGCCGATGGTCAAGCAGCCGAGATCATCTACCCCAACACGATCCCTCCGTTTTTCCCCAAGACCTCTCTGACGGCGCAGCCTCCTGCGGTCAACAAGGACGATTCCGATCGCCGTTGGGCCGGCCTGCAGGCACACAATCGTTGGCTTGTTGACTTCTGCAATGACTATCCCGGTCGACGCGCGGGTGTCGTGCAGATCAACCTTCACAACGTTGAAAATTCTGTGAAGGAAATCCGATGGGCACACGAGCAGGGGCTTCGTGGTGGGGTATTGCTTCCCGGTACTCCTCCTGGAAGTGGCCTTGAACAGTTGCATCACGCTTGCTACGAACCGATCTGGCAAGCCTGTGAAGAACTCGGCATGGCGGTGAATCATCACACTGGTTCGGCTGCGCCTCCCATGGGCCCTGACCCTGAAGACACGATCACTTTCTTGCTCGAGGTGTCGTGGTACGCACACCGCGCCTTCTATCAGTTGATTCTTGGTGGAGCTCTCGAGCGTCATCCCAACCTGCAGCTTGTGTTCACTGAACAGGGAACAGCCTGGATTCCAGATGAACTCTTGCGCCTTGATTACTTCTTTAACCGCATGCGCTCCTCAAGTGGATCGCAAGAGCAGGTGTGGGGAGCCGAAGTAATGGCGAAGTTGTCCCTTCAGCCGAGCGAGTACTGGGCCCGACAGTGTCATGTCGGCGCAAGCTTTATTCGTCCGATGGAAATGGGCCTGCGTCATCAGGTTGGTGTCGATCGGATTATGTGGGGATCGGACTACCCGCATAAGGAAGCAAGTTCTCCGTATTCACGTGAAGCGATCGCTCTCGCATTCGCAGGTGTCCCGAAAAATGAAGCAGAGATGATGCTTTCATTGAATGCGGCGAAGTTGTACGGATTCGACTTGAACCTCTTGCGTCCAATCGCCGATCGAATCGGCCCGAAGGTCGATGAGGTCTTCGCCGGTTTGCCGCCGCGGTCTGTTCCTATTGACGCCAATATGTGTCCTGCATTCGCAGGCTACGAGTTTGCTACCGAGTGACTGAGGAGAAAACAATGAAGCCTGAAGATTTTGCCGACAATGATCCGTACCTGATCATCGCTGCCGATAGTCACGCCGGGTTGCCGACGAATGACTACCGCCCCTATCTCGAGAAGAAGTACCACGATCAACTCGATGGGTTTCTTCTTGAGCAGCAGGAATTGATCGAAGCTTCTACACGTCTTGGAGTTCGCGACGAGAAGTACGCCAAGAAGTGGTTCGAAGAACACGACGAGGAACTTGCTGGTGGCTGGGACGCCATTAAGCGCGACCAGACCCTCGACAGCGATGGCGTCGCTGCCGAAGTTGTCTATCCCGACTCCGACGCAGTCGAAAGCCGCACCGCGGTTCCATTCGGCGCCGGGCTTGGCCTTTCGGGCGACTTGGATCCAGAACTCGGCCTTGCCGGAGCGAAGGCACACAATCGCTGGCTTGCCGAGTTGTGCTCGACGAACCCAGAGCGTCGATGTGGCGTCGCCCTAGTTCCGATTACCGGACCAGTTGAAGATGCTCTTGCCGAAATCAAGTGGGCGAAGGAGCACGGTCTCGGTGCGGTAATGATTCCCGCACGCTGGTGCAACCAGATTCCGTATCACGATCGCCGCTACGACCCCATTTGGGCACTGTGCGAGGAATACGAAATGCCGATCGTGACCCATTCGGGTTCGGCACCGCGCGAAGAGTACGGCGATCTTCTTGGCATCTACGTCACCGAGGTCACCTGGTGGCCAGCGCGTCCGATGTGGTTCATGTTGTGGTCCGGCGTTTTCGAGCGCTACCCGAACCTCAAGTTCTGCGCGACCGAAGGTGGTTGCTGGTGGCTTCCGCAACTTCTCTGGTTCTGGGATCGCCTGTGGGCGGGACAGAAGGGCTCAGAAAAGCTCGGTGCAGGCGCGTTCTCAGGCAAAGTGGAAATGCTCCCGAGCGAGTACATCGACCGCAACTGCTTCACCGGCCTTGCCAACGTGAAGCGTCGTGAGATGGGACAGCGTTACGAAATCGGAATCCAAAACATGCTTTGGGGAACCGATTTCCCGCATCCTGAAGGCACTTGGCCCAACACGCACGAGTGGTTGAAGAAGACCTTCTACGACATTCCGATCGACGAATCTCGCGTCATGCTCGGCCTTAGCGCCGGCGATGCATTCGGTTTCGACATGGACGCGTTGCGCAAGATTTCCGAGAAGGTTGGTCCGACACCTACTGACCTCGGTCAGCTTGGCGAAGGTCGTACCGCTCAGGATCTCACCGACCGCTGGGCACCGGTGAAGGAAGTTGGCCGTCACTGGCTGACCGGTAACGACTTCCCGCTGATCCCGCAATAACTCGCGCATGAGCGCAATATCTCGTATTAGTGGTGTACCGGTCGACCGCGATGGTCGGCCGGTCACCGCTGACGAAATCCTTGAGGTCGCGGGAAACATCGTTGAGCGTCATGGTGTCGACGCTCTTACGATGCGTCGACTGTCGGACGATCTTGGCGTTGCGGTGACATCGATTTATTGGCACGTCGGCAATCGGGATGCCGTGCTCGACGGACTTGTCGACCGCCTTCTTGACCGGATGGAAACAATTCGCGCTCTCGGCGACACGCCGCTTGAACGGATGGCATCGCTGGCCCGACAATTGCGGTCAACGTTGCTTGAACGACAGCACCTCGTCGGCCTTGCTCACGAACGTGACCGTTCGCCAGCAATGTTTCTTCCCGTACAGCAGGCGCTCGCGATCGAACTTGAAGCGATCGGCTTGCGTGGTTCGGCAGCGGCACTTCGTTTGCGGGCTCTGCAGGTTCATGTGATCTCCTCGGTCTTGATGGATCGCGCTGCGGCACGAAACGCAAGCCACGGCACCGTCGACCCTGATCTTTGGCCTGCTGACTTTGCCGATCGTGAACTGGTCGCCGCACTTGCTGACCCGGCTGCCTACGACACGGTCTTTGAGTACGGATTGCAGTCGCTTTTGGCTGGTCTCGCCGCGACCGACTGACGGCCGAAGCAGTTCTTTGTCGCGGCTATCGTCCGATGCATGGCTGAGAATGACGAAGGTTTCCACGCCACCGAAACTCCGTGGCGCCGTGATCCGTCCGAATTGACGGGTCGACTGACCGAGTGGGCAACGACAGCGTTTGGTGCGGGGTCCCGTGTTGCCAATGTCGTTGCTCCCGATAACGGGATGTCGAGCGAGAGTTGTCTCTTCGACATAACGCTCGACGGCCAGACCACGCAATACGTGGCGCGAATGGCACCGCTTCCGCACGTCATTCCGGTGTTCCAGAACTACGACATTCAACTCCAGGCCAATGCCATGAATGTGGTGCGCGCCAACACCAGCGTTCCTGTTCCCGAGGTGACGCACGTCGAACTCGATACGTCAGTTCTCGACACGCCGTTCTTGGTGATGAGGCGACTTCCCGGCAGCGCACCCGCCGATATGCCTCCGTATGTTTTCGGAGGATGGGTGTGTGACCTTTCTGAAGAAGGTCGAGAAACAATGCAGCGCAATGCTGTTCGCACGCTCGTTGACCTTCACGAACTTCGTCCCGGTAACACCGATCTCGCGTTTCTCGCTCGTCCCGATAAGGGCAACTCGGCACTCGATCAACACCTTGGTCATGAGCGTGACTATTACGAGTGGGCCCGCGGCGATATCCACTACCCACTCATTGAACGAACCTTTGAATGGCTCGATGCCAATCGTCCGACCATCGTGAACCCCACGGTTTTGAACTGGGGCGATGCTCGTATTGGAAACATGTTGTGGGAAGGCCCCACGCCCACCGCAGTTCTTGATTGGGAAATGGCCTGTCTTGGTCCGGCCGAAGTTGATCTTGCATGGATGATCTTCCTGCACGCGTTCTTCCAGAACATTGCCGTCACCTTCGAGATGCCTGGCTTGCCCGATTTCATGCGTCGCTCAGAGATGGCTGCGCTCTATACCGAGATGAGTGGCCGATCAGTTGAAGCTCTCGAATGGTTCGAGGTCTTCGCCGCCCTCCGCTTCGCCACCGTTTCGGTGCGCACCACGACTCGAGGGGTCGAGTACGGACAGCAAGAAGCGCCTGCCGAACCCGACGATGTGATCATGTTCCGAGGTCTCCTGGAGCAAATGCTCGAAGGCTCTTATTGGGAAGGCCGCTAGGTCCAAGGTCCCAAACGTGTCATCGGTCACACCTGAGGGCAGATCGCGCTACGGTTCGCGGTGTGAGCCGGGTGGACGATCTTCGAAAACTGGATCAGGCGCTTTCTCGAATTAACCGGATTTCGACCGGTCGTGTCTCTGCCCGTCACCGCTCAGAACGCGCAGGGTTCCTTCTCTCTCGCCCTGCGATCTCGATTCTGGGGGCACTGCAATCTTCTGGTCCGGTGCGACTGTCCTCGCTGGCCCGCCTTACCGGACTTGAAGCCCCATTGATTAGTCGTGAGATCAAGGAACTCGGCGACGGTGGGTATGTCGTCCGCAGCGCTGATCCGACCGATGGGCGGGCTGGAATCGTCGAACTCAGCCCGAAAGGTAGCGATGCATGGAATCGTTATCGTCACGTGGCCGACGACATCAACGCCGAGACGTTTTCCGAATGGTCCTCTGAGGATCTGCGCACGTTGCGGGTGTTGCTCGAACGAGTCGCTCGAGATGTTTCCAAGGGGTCATCGACCTTTCAGCGCCAGAGTAAGGCCAGCTGAGAGATCTCGTTCGGGCATCGATCGAGGTCGTGACCTACATTCCCCGGTATGACTGAAGCTTCCTGGGAAACCGCAGACCTCAACCGACCCGTCTATGCCGCTGACCTCATCATCAGCGCGTTGAGTCGCACGCCAGACAACCCGGCTGTGAACATCATTGGTCAGCGCGAGATGACCGCGCGCGAGATGAGCGAGATGGTGAGTCGCTACTCGCAAGCGCTCGCATCGAAAGGTCTGACCCAAGGGAAGCAACTTTCGGTCCTCGCGCTCAATCGACCCGAAGTTCTTTTCAATATGGCAGCGAATCAAGTGAATGCAACCCGGTCTACGCCATTGCATCCGATGGGTTCGGCCGATGATCAGGCCTATGTGCTTGGTGATTGCGGAGCAGAAGCACTTGTTTTTGATCCCGACAATTTCACTGATCGTGCGCGCGAACTTGCTGAACGAGTTCCAACAATCAAGCACTTCCTTTCGTTGGGTCCGTGCGAGTTCGGTGAAGATCTCAATGCTTTAGCGATGACTTTTACACCAAAGCCACTCGTTGCTCCGCTTGTAAATGGCGAGGATCTCGCTGGTATTTCCTACTCAGGCGGAACCACAGGTAAGCCAAAGGGGATCATGAGCAGTTATCGGGGCGGCGCCACGATGACTCAGATTCAGATGTCTGATTGGCAATGGCCTGACGAGGTTCGCTTCCTTATCTGCACGCCGCTGTCGCACGCGGGTGCTGCGTTCTTCACTCCGACTCTTCTGAAGGGTGGCTCGCTTACCGTCCTGCCTGGTTTTGACCCAGAGAAGTTCATGCAAACGGTGCAAGACCATCGCATCACCGCAACGATGTTGGTGCCGACGATGATCTATGTGTTGCTCGACCATCCGAAGTTTGATCAGTACGACCTTTCGAGTCTTCAAACGATCTTCTATGGAGCATCGGCGATTTCACCGACGCGGCTCGCTGAGGGCATTCGCCGTATGGGTCCGATCTTCTTCCAGTTCTACGGACAGGCGGAATGTCCGATGACGATCACCGTGCTGCGCAAGGAAGACCACGATCCCGACAATCTTGAACGACTTGCCAGTTGTGGCCGTCCAGTCCCGTGGCTGCACGTTGCATTGCTCGATGACGATGGCAACGTTGTTCCCCACGGTGAACCTGGCGAAATCTGTGTGCGTGGTCCGCTGAACATGAAGGGGTATCTCGGCAACCCCGAACAAACCGCTGAAGCCTTCGAGCATGGCTGGCTTCATACCGGTGACGTCGCTCGTGCTGATGACGAGGGCTTTCTCTACATCGTCGACCGCAAGAAAGACATGATCATCACTGGTGGCTTCAACGTGTACCCGCGTGAAGTCGAGGATGTCATTTCCACACATCCCGCCGTTTCGGCCGTCGCAGTCATCGGCGTGCCCGACGAGCGCTGGGGCGAGTCAGTGAAGGCAGTTGTGGTGCGTCGTCCGGGAGCGTCGGTCGAGGCCGAGGAACTGATTTCGTTAGTGAAAGACGCCAAGGGATCGGTGCAAGCTCCCAAGAGTGTCGACTTCATCGACGCCATTCCCCTCAGCGCCTTGGGCAAGCCCGATAAGAAGGCGCTTCGCGCGCAGTACTGGGGAGACGGCAACCGTCAGGTGAACTGACGCCGAGGCCCAACAGGTCTCGCTGACTCTGCCGAAATAGTTCACTGGGGAAACTTTCTCTGGCCGGGGTGTGCCGGTAGTCTCATCTCTTCGCTGCCTGCCCGGTGGTCCGATTCGGAACACTAGGGTGGCGTCGGTCACAGTTACGAAAATGATTCGATGGACGTCCCGGGAGCGGGGCGAGGGGGAGCAGAGTGCAGACATTCCTGCAGTACACGATCTTGGGTCTGGCAATCGGTGGCTCCTATTTCATCGCCGCGTCCGGTCTCGTCGTGACCTACACAACCTCTGGCATTTTCAACTTCGCTCAGGGCGCAATCGCAATGCTTGCGGTCTTCACCTACTGGCAGTTCCGGTGGGGATGGAATTGGCCGGCACCGCTTGCACTACTCATGGTCCTTGGCGTTCTTGCTCCGCTTTTGGGCGCGGCCCTCTACCAGGTAGTCATGAAGAATCTTCGTGGCACCTCTGAGGTCACGAAGATCATCGTGCCCATCGGCGTGATGCTCGGTTTCCAAGCTCTCGCTACGTGGGTCTGGAACCCGACCTCAAGCACTCCTCGTCAGTTCCAGAAGTTCTTCGGCCCGAATGCGTTTGTTCACTTCGGCTCGATCAAGGTCTCGTGGCACGAAATCATCGCGTTCGTCATTGCCATCGCCATTGCTGTGGGTATTCGGTTGCTCTTTGTACGCACCCGATCCGGTGTGGCAATGCGAGCAGTCGTTGACGATCCCGAGTTGCTCCAGCTCAATGGTGGCCGCCCCGAACGACTGGCCATGATTTCCTGGGCCGGCGGTTCTTTCCTCGCCGCCCTCGCCGGAATTCTCATCCAGCCGATGATTGGATCGGCAATGAGCGCGGGCCAGCTCACGCTTCTTGTTATCGATGCATTCGCCGCCGCGATGTTCGGTCGCCTGCGGAGCCTCCCGCGCACCCTTGCCGGGGCACTGGTTATCGGCCTCACCACGACCTATGTCATCGCCTATTTCCCGAGCAAGTGGACCTGGTCGAGTTCGTTCCGTAACTCGTTGCCGATGATCTTTCTGTTCATCGTCCTCATCGTGCTTCCCCAAGATCGCCTTCGTGGAGCAACCGTGCTTCGCTTGCGTGAACGATTCCGCATGCCGTCAATCCGGACTGCCTGGATCGCTGGCTTGGTCCTGATGGTTGTGGTGTTCTGCCTCAAGGTCATCATGGAACGCACAGCGGTCAATACATTGACCCTTGCATTGACCTTTGCGATCATTGCTTTGTCGTTGGTCCTACTCACCGGTTTCGCGGGCGAAATCAATCTTGCAGCGCTGTCGTTCGGTGCCATCGCTGTCATCGTCGTGTATCACTTCGGCACAACTGGCTCCGGGACTGCTGCGCGCACGACTCTTTGGGGCATCCTGCTCGCGGCGGTGGTTACCGCGTTAGTTGGCGCGGTGATCGCGTTGCCGGCTCTCCGATTGCGCGGACTCTATTTGGCCTTGGCCACCATGGCCTTTGGTGTCTTCGTTTCTCGAATGGTGCTCACCGAACGCAATGAACGCGACATCTTCGGGCTGAAGTTCACGATCTTTACCGCCGGGCAGCTCACGATTCCCAAGCCAAAGATCGGCCCATTCGATTTCAACAGTCCCGACGCGTTTTTGTTTCTCTGCGCTGGCCTCTTCGCCATCATCGGAATCGGCATGGTGTATCTGCGCCACAGCGGATACGGCCGGCGTCTTGCGGCGATGAAAGACAGTCCCGCAGCATCGGCCACATTGGGCATGAGCGTTGTGCGCTTGAAACTGTCGATCTTCATGATGTCTGCAGCCATCGCAGGAATTGGCGGCGTCATGATGGCCGCCCAAATCGGAACCGTGAACTCCGACCGTTTCGACATCCTTCTGAGCCTTTCGCTCATGATGATCACGGTCGTCGGTGGTATTGGGTATATCTCCGGTGCACTCTTTGCAGGAATCTTTCTGATCGCTTTCGTCCAGATGCTTGATCTCTCACTCAAAAAGTTCGCAGTTGACTATTCGAGTATCGAAGCGATCTTCCTGTTCTTCGTTTCGGTAGTCACCGTGTTGCCTGCCACGATTGGCATCACGATGGGTAAGAACCCTTCAGGCGTTGTGAGCGACATTGTTGCCGGCCTTGATCAGATCAAGCAGTCAAAGCCTTTGGTGATCACCCTGGTTGGTCTCGAAGCCGCCATTTGGGCGCTTGCTGCGACCGACGTCATCACCAACTGGCATTTCGTGATCCTGACGATGGTCAACTTGTTCATCGTGCCTGTCGTTGGCGGCAAGGTTCTCCTGGCTCGAGCCATGCGTGGGGTTCCCAAACCGGTGCCGCCGGAACTTGTCGGCATCGATCGGCCCTTCACATTCGACGATCTTGCCGAGATGGATCGTGCGCTTGATCTTGAAGGTGTCGTTGTTCCGTCTGCGGGAACCGTCCGAGAGGGGGCCACTGGTGTCTCTGCTTGAAACTGTTGACGTAAAAGTGAAGTTCGGCGGCAACGTTGCGCTGAACGATGTTTCGATTTCCGTCGAAGCCGGAAGCGTTACCGGGCTCATCGGTCCGAATGGTGCCGGTAAGACCACGTTGTTCAACACGATCACCGGGCTTCAACCGCTTACCTCCGGGAAGATCGTCTTCAATGGCAAGGATGTAACGAAGGAACCTCCCCATAAGCGCACGCGCATGGGTCTGGCCCGTACCTTCCAGCGCCTCGAACTCTTCACGTCATTGTCGGTTCGCGACAATGTTCGGGTTGCGGGTGAAATTCGTAACCGCTGGAGTTTCCGCACGACGCGTATGGACGTCAACGCTGAGACCGATCGCATTATCCAACTCGTTGGTCTGGCCGATGTCGCTGATCGCGAAGTTGGTGAAATCCCCACCGGACAAGCTCGCGTTGTCGAACTCGCACGAGCACTCATGATTCAGCCCACGTTGCTCCTTCTCGATGAGCCGGCATCAGGCCAGACCGAAGAAGAGACCGAACAATTTGGTGAGCTCCTCAAAGATCTTGCCCGTAACGATGGCCTTGGCATTTGTCTCGTCGAGCACGACATGGCGCTCGTCATGAAGGTGTGCGAAACGATCCACGTTCTCGATTTCGGCACAATGATTTCGAGCGGAACAGCGGACTACGTTCGCAATGATCCGACCGTTATCAATGCCTACCTTGGTTCCCCGGAGAGTGTCGGATGAGCGAAACCCACTATCACGAAGATCATGGAGCAATCGCTGATGCCCCACTGATCGAACTCGTCGATGTTCGCGCTGCCTATGGCACGATCGAGGTGCTTCACGGCATCAGTCTTTCTGTGCCGCAGGGTTCAGTTGTTGCGCTGCTTGGCCCCAACGGCGCCGGAAAGTCCACTATTCTCAAGGTGGTGTCGGGGCTGTTGCAGCCCACTGCCGGCGAGGTTCGCTTGGCTGGTCGTGTCGTCAACGGCGCTCCCGCCGATGAACTCGCTCGTCTCGGTCTCTGCACCATTCCTGAAGGTCGCGGAGTGTTCCCGAACCTCAGCGTTCGCGAGAACCTCTGGATGGCGACCATGTCGGGCGTTTCGCTCGCTGATGTCGAAGAAATCGCCTATGCCCGATTCCCGCGTTTGGGAGAACGGCGTAAACAACTAGCCGGCACCTTGTCGGGTGGCGAACAGCAAATGTTGTCGATGGCGCGGGCGTTGTCCGTGAATCCATCGGTACTACTCCTCGACGAACTGTCGATGGGTCTGGCTCCGCTTGTCGTAGCCAATCTCTACGAGATCGTGGCTCAGGTCTCGCAAGAGGGAGTTTCGATCCTGGTGTCCGAGCAGTTTGCTCGGACCGTCTTGGGCATCGCCCACTACGCAGCGATCGTGCTCCATGGGACTATCACCCGAGTTGGTACTCCCGCTGAGCTTGAAGATGAATTGTCCGCTGCCTACCTGGGCTCGTGAGACCGGAGAAAAATGGAAACCACTGGTGATCGCATTGAGCAATTCAAAGCCGATGTGACCGATATGAATCTGAAGACCGGCAATCCCAGCCGCGACAAGACGTTCCAAGCCCTCGGGTTTGTCATGATGCTCGTCGGCGTAATCGGCGCGTTCGTCGCCTACGTGTCGTCGGGAAATCTTGATGACCCACGCGACGTGACGTCGCAGGTGGCGTTCGCTGTCGCCTTCCTTGCCCTGGCGGTCTTTGGCGCTGCGATCTTCCTGCGCTTTGCGCTGGCCAATTTCCTTCGCATGTGGCTGCTTCGTCAGCTCTATGAAGGCCAAGCCAATACCGATCGCATCGTCGACGCCGTCTCCAAGCGCTGATGGGCACCATCGTCATCACCGGTGCCGGTTCCGGCATTGGTGCCGCGACGGCTGCTCGACTTCGAGCCGACGGGCACACCGTCATTGGGGTCGACCTGCGCGGCGCCGAAATCGAAGCCGACCTCGGAACGACCGAAGGTCGTTCGCATGCGATCGCCGAGATCACCGAACGCAGTGGTGGCGTGATCAATGGCTTCGTGCCATGTGCGGGCATCTCCGGGCTTCCCGGTCGGCCAGCGTCATTGCTGGTGTCAGTGAATTACTTCGGCACGGTTGAATTGCTCGCTGCGCTTCGTCCACTGCTTGCTGCCGGTGCGCCATCGGCAGCGGTGGCGATCTCGTCGAACTCGACCACTTGTCAACCCGGATATTCAATGGATCTGGTCAATGCTTGTCTCACCGGAGACGAAGGCGCTGCCCGTGTCATAGGCGATCAGGGTGATTCGATCAACGCCTATCCGGCCACCAAGAACGCGGTGGCGAAGTGGGTCCGTCGCAATGCTGTCCTGCCTGAATGGGCTGGCGAGGGCATCACGCTCAACGCAATCGCCCCAGGCATGATCGCAACTCCGATGGTTCAAGAAGGCAAGGACGATCCCTCGATTCGTCCCGGCATGGAAATGTTCGAGGCCACGATTGCCATGGGTGGCGCGGGCGCTCCCGAGCAGATCGCTGGGCTTCTTGCATTCCTTCTCGGTCCCGATGCACGGTTTTTCTGTGGTTCGGTGATCTTCTGCGACGGAGGCACCGATGCCTCTTTCCGGGCCAACGATTGGCCTGCCCTTTGGAAGCCAGGCGCGTGAACTTCTGGTCGCTGAGCTGGTCGGATCGACCGCTCAGCGACCTGCACGCATAGTCACATTCCAGTAAAGACCTGGCGCATGTTCGCCAGCCACGCGTTGACATCGGCATTGCGCTTCGCCGATGTCTGGGCTTCTCGTTCGCCGGTGTAGGTGATGAACGTCTCGGTATCGAGCGAAGCCAGAAGCGAGATGGCAACTTCTTCAGAGGTTGCCGTTGTTGCTGGATCGCTTGGGAACGGGGCGTTGTTGCCGGGCTTGTCGGTAGAAAACTCACTGGCGGTTGTGCCGGGAACGAACAAGTGTGCACGCACATTGGTCTTTCCGAGCTCGACGTACAGGCCCTCGGTGAAGAATTCGAGAGCAGCCTTACTGGCGGAGTAGGCGCTCACACCAAATGCCGCCATATGCACGCCCATTGACGAAACGTTGACGATGTCGCCACTGTCTCGCTCGAGCATGTGGGGAAGCATGGCCAAGGTAAGCCGCACAGGAGAGAAGTAATTGATCGCCATGACGCCTTCAACGTCATCAGCAGTCATCTCATTGGTGCGCTTGCGCTTGGGAACGCCGGCATTGTTGATGAGGACATCGACGCGACCATCGAGGGCGGCAACGAGGTCAGAAGCAAGACCTTCGATTGCGTTGAGATCTGCGAGGTCGGCAACAACCATTGTCGAATCTGGAGATGTTGTTTGGCAGCGCTCAAGCACATTGGCCAAGCGGTCGGCACGACGAGCAACGATCGCGACGCGGGCCCCGCGCTTCGCTGCCTCGATTGCAAGCGCTTCGCCAATTCCAGAAGAAGCTCCGGTAATGACGATGTTCTTGCCGGTGATATCGCTCACTTACTTGTTCCCGTGGCGCGTTTCGAAGGCATCGCGAATGCCGTCGCGCCAACTGACCTTGCAGGGGCCGGTGAGGGCAGCGCGCTTGGTGTTGTCGGTGACTGATCCGCGAAGTGTGCCTTCCACCGGCACAGAGTTCACGACTGGGTCGATGTCAGCGAGTTCTCCGATATAGGCACACCATTCCTGCACGCTTGCTGGTTCATCGCCAGCCCAGTTCACGATGGTGGCTTCGGTTGACGATGCACCATCGAGCAACGCTTCGGTCTGTGAGGTGATGTCATCGGTGTGAATCGGCATGTACATGCACGGATCCCAGCGAGTGGTCACGGGGTTGCCGGCCATAAGCGCGTCCATCTGCATGATGGGGAGGCCGCCGGTGCCGTCGGGGCCGTACGACGCGTTCATGCGAGCGATAGTGACAGGCAGATCAAACAGTCGGGCGCAGGTGCGAGCAACTGCTTCCTGGGAAATCTTCGACATGGAGTAACTCGGAGCGTGGGCCGCATTGACATCGCCCAATGCGTCGGTCTCTTTAAAGACATGCCATGGGTCGCCGTCGACGGGTGGTTTGTAGACCGAGTGAGTCGACATCACAAGTGCAGCCTTCGCGTTACGGCAGTGATGAAGCAGAAGTCCAGTGCCTTCGGCGTTGGCGCGAATAGCGAAGTCGTAATCGAGACCCGCGACCTGCACAACGGCAAGATGCAGAACATAGGTGAAGTCGGTTGGTAGTTCGCTGAAGTCAGGATCGGCAAGATCGATGGAAAGCGTCTTTACGCCGACGTCTTCGACCTGCTTGCGTGTGGCGGGATCGCCGAAGCGAGCAATGCCCCACACCTCGTTGTCTTTGGCAAGATCGCGAGCCATCGGGAATGCGATCTGACCGGCAGGACCGGTGATCAGGATCTTCTCGTCACTCAGCATGTTCAGCCCTTCAACAAATCGGGGAAGCAATTCTGCGCCATCTCGCGGAAACCCTCACGCCATTCAACGGTGGGCGTCCAGCCGAGTCCAAGAAGCTTTGATGGGTCAACAGGATTCGGCGGAATGCACTGCTCGCTCACGACGAGCGGAATTTCAACGCCCGTGAGCTTGGTGAGTTCCGCAGTCCAGTCCTCGATGCTTACGAGTTCCGGCGCGCACCAGTTGTAAATGGGGGCGGGAACGGCCGCTTGCTCGAGCAAGTAAGGAAGCGATCCGAAGATGTCACGGTCGTGCAGGAAGCAATGTGTGTTCGGTGCATCGGCGCTGATGGTGGTGGGTATGCCCATTTGCGCAAGCGTGACCATCATCTGGGGCCAGCCATGCCCGGGGCCATAGGGGACATCAAGCCGAGCAATGACGGCGGGGACACCGAAGCGCTTCGACGCGTACTTCACTGCCGATTCGGCCGCGATCTTGGAAATTGAATACGTCGTCATGAAGCCCATGGCGCGGTGGTTGTCGCCGAGGTCATCAGTTTCCACATGGCTTACGTGACCATTTGGTTCGTACACGGCGCAGGAGGAGCAATGGAAGAACGCCTTGACGCCCTTCACTCGTTCCATCAGAAGAGCAACACCCTCTGCATTGGCTGCGAGGTCACGATCAAAGTTGTTCGACTTCGCAACCGCCATATTGATGACGTAATCGAGCCCGTCGGGAATCTCATCGAACGAACCGGTTTCAAGATCAATGGCAACGGGAATGACGCCATCGGCCTCGACCTTTGCTCTGGCGTCAGCGTCAGCGAATCGCGACGTTCCGTACACGGTGTTGCCAGCAGCAACGAGATTGCGGGCGAGGGGCCCGGCAACCTGTCCGGTAACGCCAGTAAGCAGAATCTTTGCTCCGGAGAGCGGTGCAGGTGTCATTTAGATCTTGTCCGTGAAGTCGTCGGTACCAAAGTTGGTCTGTTGGAATGGGCTCGTCCACACATGGGTGGCGAGTCCGCTTTCGTTGATTGCCTTTGAGATTTTCGCGTAGCCCTTCTCCCAACCCTTTTCGGGGTCATGGTCAAGGAAGTGGATCTGCAGGAATCGCCGTGGGCCTGCTGCGGGTCGCACAACGTCGGCGGGAGCATCGTCAGAAAGCGGAATGACGGTGCCACTTCCAACCAGGTCTGGTCCCCACTTCTTGGTGAAGGCGTTCTGGAGCCAGTTCTTGCGGAACCAGGCATCCCACTCGTCGTGGGTCACGCCTTCGTTGAGGTCGCCAGTAACGACAACGATGCCGGGATAGCCATGATCAAGGCCGAGTTCGATCGTGCAGCCCTTGGGGTCGCGCTGTTCGCTCCAGCGCATGTCGTAAAGAAGTGTGTGGATGTGGTCGCGCTCGGCGAA
>JBIIVE010000036.1:0-19065 GCA_044339605.1 Acidimicrobiales bacterium | reverse complement strand
TTGCTGATGCAACATGTTGACGTTGTCGACGTTCCAGCGGTTGCATTCTTCGGTCGTGCCTTTCTGCCACCAATAGACCGCAAGGTAGGAACCCGTCTTTGGGTCCGGGGTCATGTCGTTGGTCGCTTTCGAGCGCAGCTTTTTCAGGCGACGTGTGGCAACGAAACGATCGCCCGCAAACACGTTCGGTCCCATGAGGCAGCCCGAATAAAAGTGGTCGTGCTCGTACCAGCGGTTGTAGGCGACTTCGGAGCCTTCATGAGGCTCGACCATCGTGAATAGGAATGTCCCGACCTTGACCGGATAGTCCTTCTCTGAAACTGCCACGTTTCCCCCTCGGAATCTGTGAGGAATCCACGTTACTGCCGGATCAGCGAGTGAGAAGCGGGCCCACCTGTGTGCCGAAGGCTTCGACCTGCTCGGCGTATTCGGCCGCGCTGTCGGTATCGAACTTCACCTGAAGTTGATTCACCTCGGCCGGGGTTTCCGCCAGAAGCGCTTCGGCGATTTGTTCGGGCGAGCCCGAGTAGCACGGCTGGCGGCGCTCAGACTTCGGGGTGCCGACATAGATATAAGGAATGACCACGTGGCCAATGGCCATGGGATCTTCGGCTTTGCCGAGCTTCTCGCGGGTGGCGATCAGTAGGTCGAGGCCTTCACGAGTGGCTGGGCCCTGTGGCAGCCAGCCTTCATACGCAGCCGCGCGACGGATTGCCGGCTTTGAGGATCCACCGATCCAGATCGGGGGGCGAGGCGACTGCACCGGACGGGGGAGTGCGCCCATGTTTCCGACATAGGTGTTGGAAAGGGCTTCTGCGAAGTCGACGAGTGTTGAATCGGTGAGTGATCCGCGATCAGCAAACGAAACGCCGAGCGCATCGAATTCCGCTTCAACGTGACCGGCACCAATGCCAGCGATCGCGCGTCCACCGGAAAGGTGGTCGAGCGTTTCGAAGCTCTTCGCTGCAGTAAGAGCGTGGCGATAGGCGATGACGAATACATGGCTGAGCAGTGCAACGTTCTTGGTTGCTGAGGCAAGGAAGCCAAGTGTCGTGAGGCAGTCCTGCCACCAAAGACCCATCGCTGCAGCTTTCTCTTCAGGAATCGCGATGTGATCGCACACCGCGACGTAGAAGTAGCCACTGCGATCAGCGGCTTGCGCAATGCGTACAAGGTCGGCAGGAGTTGCACTGCCTTCCCATTTCGCGGCGTACAGCGAACTTTGTGACTGAATCGGCAACTGAGTGCCGTAGACAATGGTGCCGTTTGGTATGTGAAGCATGGGCAAGATCGTAGTCAGGTCTCAACAAGCGTTGAAGCAAGCCGAATTTCAATCAGGGAATCACGCCGCGATCTTTTAGCTCAATGATGTCCTCCCAATCGCGCCCCAATTCCAGCAGTATTTCTTCAGTGTGCTCCCCGTGTTCTGGGGCTCGAAGGAGGTTGAGCGGCTGCCCATCGAACTGCGCTGGACTCGCCGCAAGCGAGAAACTGCCGTCGGATCCGTCGATGGAAACTACGTAGGAATTTGCCACAACCTGCGGATCACGGAGAACCTCGCGAGGTGTTTGGACGACAGCCCAAGGAATTGCAAGTCCGTCTAGTCTGGCGATCCAGTCGGAGAGGTCATCTTCTGCGATTGTGCTATCGATTTCCTGTATCAACTCGCGAGATTTGACGGAACGCGACTCTCCGGTCCTGAAGCGCTCATCAGAAAGCAAGTCGGTGCGATTAATGCGTTTGCAGAAATCTTCGAAGTTTTTCTCGGTTTGAACGCCCGCAAAGTAAATAGTGCGGTCGTCCCTGGTTTGATAACCAGCAACGAGGGGATTGGGAAGATCGGCGTGACGAAGTCGTTGGATTGCATCAATGTCATGCACATCGCTCGCGACTATTGCTGGAGAAAACATCCATGTTGAGGAAGACAGTAGAGAAACGTCCACTACTGACCCTTCGCCGGTCCGGGTGCGCCGAAAGAGTGCGGCTGCGATAGCGCCTGCGAGAAATGCACCGGATGCTAGATCGCCCATTGCCGGGCCAGGCTGGGGAACAAATTCATCGGACACCATGGTTGCCGCATGGGCCATTCCACTTCGAGCCCAAAAATCAGTGTGATCGAATCCCCCGGAAGCGGCTTCAGGGCCAAGTGGTCCGTGTCCTGAAGCACGTGCGTAGATGACTCGGGGCGCAAAAGCGTGGACATCGTCACTTTCGATGCCGAACTTTGCACGCGCATCCGGTAGCAGGTTTGTGATGAACACGTCCGCTTCTCTTATGAGATCGAAAAGGACGGACTTTCCCTCGCTGGCGGAAACATCGAGTCCGATGCAACGCTTGCCGCGATTTAATAACTCCCACATGAATGCGACATCCAATCGAGCCGGTGGAAGCCCGGCTACTGGAGTCCCAAGCATCGGATCGGCAGTATCTGGCGGAACAACTTTGATGACGTCTGCTCCCCAGTCCGCCAAGACTGCAGCGGCCGAGGGGGCGAACGCGTACATCGAAAGCTCAACGATCTTTATCCCATTAAGAAGGTCGTAGGCCATTTCCCGCTCTTTTTCGACTCATTAGACATTGAAAACTCGACGGAAATTTGCACTTGCGATTTTTTCGGCAGCGTCGTCTGCGACATCAGACAGCAATTTTTCGAGATACACGCGATTATTCGGCCAAAGGCCATCGCCGTGCGGATAGTCCCCTTCGAACATCAGGTTATCGATTGGAAGTTTGTCGAGGATCGATTTCACAAAATACTCATCGACCATGCAGATGTACATCTGTTCGCTCAAAACCTGTGACGGAGGGCGGCTGGATTTTTCGTAGACACGGCCGAGGGCAGGGTCGGGGTCGAGGCGTCTGTCTTGCCAACCCTTATCTGCTCTTTCCAATATGTACGGAATCCATCCGGCCCCGCCTTCAGAAAGCACGATTTTCGCTTTCGGGAATCGATCAAGGGCGGTGCCAAGTAACCAATCTGCGGCGGCCATCATTGAATTCAAACCAAGAAGTGTCGTGAGAACAGTGGTAGGAGCATCAGGGGAAGTTGTCACGAGTTTCGAAGAACTGCCAATGTGAGTGCACAGTGGAATTCCAGTTTCTTGGGAGATTGCGAGTAGCGGATCCCAGTGTTTCGTGTGCACAGACGGGAGGCCCAGGACAGTCGGGTTTTCGGAAAACGCAATCGCCTTAGCCCCTAGGTCGGCAACACGCTCAAACTCGCGCACTGCTTCCTCAATGTTATTGAGGGGAAGAATGGCAGCACCGAACAATCGGTCTGGCGCTGCTCCACACCAGTCTTCAAGGAGGTAGTTGTTGTAAGCCTTAAGGCAGACGAGGGCGAGGTCGGGGTCATCAATGTCAAGGTAAAAACGATGGCCAGCGAAACGGGCGTAATTGGGGAAACACAGCTGCCCCCAGACTCCATCGATATCCATGTCAGACAGTCGCTCCGTCGGGTCGTAGCACCCCGGGCGAATTTCGTCGTATCGGGCAGTTCCGGGCGCGGGCGGGTAACCGCTTTCAGAGAAGCCGTCGCGCGGGCGACATGACCCCATAGTCAGGAAATACAGTCGATCTTCATATGTCCACGCCTCGCGTCCATCAATTTCGATGATTTTTGGTGCTCGATCTCGATAGGCCGCAGGTACACGGTCAGTCCAGAGGTTCGCTGGTTCAATGAGGTGATCGTCTGCAGAGTAAATCTTGGTTGTTGCGGGGAGCATTGTTCCTCCACTCGGAATGTTTGATAGGGCGTGATTATCGAGAACAGCTTTGGTCTTAGTAGAGAGTCGGTCAGTTTGGTGCGCCGAGGAGAAGCGCTGAACTAAAACGCTCTGCACCACTCGTCACGGCGCCGATTTCGGGTGAATTGGGAATCTGTCGGGCTCCGGCCTCGCCTCGGAGTTGCAGGCACGCTTCGTGAAATGCTCCGAATCCGTGAAGGCGACCACCTGAAAGTTGGCCCCCGTTCGTGTTGATCGGAATATCACCATGGCGGGAAATTCGGATTCCGTCCTCAAGGAGTGCTCCAGCACCATTCTTCTCGCACAATCCGAGCGCCTCAATCCAGAGGAGTGCGTAGATACTGAAGCCGTCGTAGACCTGGGCGAAATCAAGATCTAAAACACGCAGATTGGTGCGTGACCACATCATTGAGCACGACTCCTCTACGCCGGGAGCAGAACCGATTGATTGAATCGAAACAGCTCGTGATTTATCGGTAGTTCCTCTCTTTGAAACGACAAATGCAACCGAGCCATCGACTGGGACATCGCAATCAAAGAGACATAGCGGGTCAGAAATCATTTTGGAAGATAGATAGTCGTCGACAGTCATGGGCTCGCGATAGATCGCGTTTGGATTGAGTGCTGCATTGTCTCTGGAAGTAATGGCAAGCTGTGCAACTTGCTTACGAGTAATGCCAGATTCATACATGTATCGGTTCATTCGTAATGCTCCGTGGCTCGGGTATCCGATTCCGTAGGGAGCAGTCCATTGGTCAAGTTCACGGCCGAATGGAAGTACCTTTCCACCGGCGGTGTTGTCCACGGTCGCAGATCGGCCACCCAGATAGTGCTGCGCGGTCGACTCCCACACGGTTCGAAAACACAGAACGTGGTTAGCGATACCAGCATGAACTGCAAGAACCGCGTCGATGATGGCTCCAAGTTGGCCTGGTCGTTCGCCGCCACCGGAATGCCACGTCGTCTTTAATCCAAGCATCGTTCGTACATCGTCACATCCGGCCCCGGTAATGCCTGGGGATGACCACATCGCTCCAGGATAGGTAGCGATGCCGTCAATCTCGTTTGGAGTGAGGCCGGCGTCAGTTATTGCGTTCAGGGCTGCCTCAGCTGTGAGTAACCATGGATCTGCAAGTAGAACTCGGCCCACACGTGAGATGCCTAAGCCGGAAACGACGGCGCCCAATTCAAATTGATCCGTCATGGTGACACGGGACGAAAAAGAGGAATAAAGGACTCACCGCTAGCTGCGAAACAAACTTCAACCGACATACCGATATGGACTTCTTCACTATTGCAATCGACAATCGAAGTGAGAAGGACTATTTGGTCAGCGTCTTCCAACATGACTTCAGCAATAACGTAGGGAGGCTGGATAACGTCAGTCCATGCGTAGCGATTGATTGTAAAAGCGTGTATGACGCCGCGACCCGATACTGCTTTTTGTCCGACCGAAAGTGACCGACAAGAACGACAGACCGGCTGAGGAGGGTGCATCCACAGGCCACAGTCATTGCAACATGCAAGGCGCAAAAGTCCGTCGGCGCCGCTTGTCCAGAACGCGCCAGTGCGCGGGGTGAGGTGTGGTTCAGGACGAGTGAAAGCCTCGACAACAACGTTTGGGCGGAACGTCATACTTTTCTCAACCTCGGTCCTACTTCGTTAAGAAGTCGCTCAGCCATCACGACAGTTTCGGCGCCGATTGGAGCAAGGACGAAATGGCCGACACCTGCGTCACAATATGATTGGAGTTGGGAAGCGACGTGGTCAACATCACCGACACAGGCAACTCGATCCAGCAATTGTTCGAAGTTTGAACCGAAGGTCTGATTGAAAAACCGAAGCGCTTCCTTGCGCGCAAGCCCCGGATCATCGTCAAGAGAAACGAAAACATATGCTGACCAAATGAAACTAGAGAGATTGCGATCAACCGATTGCGCTTCAGCGTGAATGGTTGTCACTGATTGCGCGTAGCGCTTCGGTGAATAGAGGTAAGGCATCCATCCGTCTCCGAGTCTCGCGGCTCTGAGCATCGCCGCCGGTTCTCGGCCCGTTATTATTAAGGGAGGCCCTGATGGTTGTGTTGGTGCGGGGTGAATGCGCAGTGAAGTAAAATTGTGATGGAGACCACGATGGGTAACCGGTTCAGCTTTCCAGAAGTTACGTAGAAGGAGGACCGCTTCATCGGCGCGCGCACCGCGTTGTGTGAGTTGAATTTGAGCCGCTTCAAAGTCGGATTCGTACTCACCGCCCACTCCCACTCCCAAAGCGAGACGACCATTCGACGCGTTGTCTAGGTCAGCAATTTGCTTGGCGAGTATCGCCGGAGGGTAGAGCGGGAGGATTAGAGTCGCAGTTCCAATAATGGCTTGGGTCGTTTGCTCTGAAAGGCGTGCAAGCCATACGAGTGGCTCAGGCGATGGATTCTTTGAGGCCACATGACCCCCCACCCAAAAAGAAGTGGCGCCCGCATCCTCGAGGCGAGCAACGCAGGCCGCATCCATTGGAGCAACGAGTCCAATTGATGGCATCGCATTTTTTGGCTGAAGAACCGCACGAGCTCCCACCTTCATTGCGGATTCTCCATTCTGCGTCCCCCGAGTGATTGCGTCGCTTGTGAACTTGCTCGTAAAACGAGACGGCCCAATGCCGTAGCCTCCTCAACCGTAATTTCCCGGTCAGGCCCCATCGCCATGATCGAAGCAACAACGTGTCCGTCAGTATCAAAGACTGGCGATGAGAGTTGCGTAACACGGATGAGTCCAGTGGGAGCTAGTTCCGCAGTGAGGTAATCAGAGTGAGCGATTTCTCCGAGGATTTCCTTAATTTGTTCTTGAGCAGCTGCGTGGTTGTTGATTCGTTCAAGTGCCGCAGCAAAGCGTGCTTGTGGATCGCTGGTGACGGTGATGGAGTAACCCCGGTCTCGCACGGCCTTGAGGGCGACGAGGTACCGCGATCGTTCCGCATCGTTGAGTGCCGGTTGGGCGTGATCAAGCCATGCGTCGATCTCTTCCTCACTTGCCCAGGCAATGAAGGTGGCGCCAAAGGGCGGGACTAGCCCGATGGAATCTCCGATTTGAGGCGGTGCAACTGCAGATGAGCCGGCCCGAAAGACTGCGGCGACTCGTGTCATGTCGCTGTTGCGCATTGTTACGGCGGTCGTGAGGGCGTGGACAATTGAGAGTTCTTCGGCATGGGTAGACGAGATGCGCAGCGCCGAATCGGCCCTTCGGGCTGCATCACCGAGCACGATGCAGCCACGGTCCAATGACCATTCCCGCGAATCGCTTCGCCGAACAAGTCCGAGGTCCAGAAGGCCTAAAAGAAGCGAATTGCATGTTGCTCTGGGAATCGACAATGAACGGGCAAGATCAGACGCGCTGAACGTCGAGGTCGGGTCATCGGCGAGAAATTTCAGCACATGGCCAGCACGCAGAACGGAGGGGGATGCGATCAGAGGCATGACGGAATACTAGCGGTTGCGGTGAACTGTCATCGTACGTAGTGTGACATATGTGACAGCACTATGGACCATCAAGACCGAAGTAGAGCGTTGCATCGGGTCAGGCAACTGTGCGTTTCTCGCCCCTGAATTTTTTGATGTTGATACTTCGGGACGTGTTGTGGTTCTTAACGAGGTCGCAGTAGTTGACGAGAAAATTCGCATGGCGATCGAAAACTGCCCCACCAACGCAATCGCATTAGATGAGGAGAAACAATGACCGACTCGCTACTTGACCCCGAACGGCTGCGGCCGTTATTCGATTTACGAAGCGAAGTTTATGTCTCAAGGGGCGGCGCATTTGATGTCGATCCGTATCCATTGTTCAAGCGTTTGCGTGAGGAGGGTCCGGTCCACGAGAACATCCCGCATGAAGAATTGGGATGGAAGGGGGAGGTGTTTTTCCAAGGCCTTCCAAATCCAGATCGCCGACATTTCACCGCTTACGACTTTGAAACATGCTCCCGAGTGTTTAAGGAGGATGACACCTTTCAGACGAATATCGAGCCCTTACCAGGCGAGCCACCACTGACTGATGCAGCGATCCTCTTCATGAATGGCCGGCGCCATCGGGAGTATCGAACGTTGGTGCAGCCATCCTTTGTTCCGGCTCGTGCAAAGTGGTGGATTGAAAATTGGACTGCCGAAGTGATTGATCAACTCATCTCCTCAATCTCTGAGCGTAAGAGCAGTGATCTGAACATTGACTTCTGTGCGGCAATACCGTTGCTCACGATTACGGGCAGTTTTGGAATTTCAATCGAAGAAGCACTTGAGGTTCGTGCTGCTGTGACTTCTGACGGTCAAGATGCATCTACTCTGGCTCGAATTTTGTTACCGGTGATTGCGCAGCGACGTCAACAACCAACAGAGGATCTCATCTCGGTGTTGGTACAGGCGGAATTAACTGATGAGGATGGTGTCACTCAGACGCTCTCTGATATCGAAGTGCTGTCTTTCGGGCTGTTGCTACTTGCTGCAGGTTCGGGAACAACCTGGAAGCAGATGGGCATAACGCTTTACGCTCTCCTCACACATCCAGAGGTGCTTGAGTCGGTTCGGGCTGATCCATCGATGATGCGCAACGTGATTGAGGAGTCACTCCGTTGGATGCCTACCGATCCGGTGTTTGCTCGCTTCGCTGTGCGTGACACGGAACTGGGAGGGCTTCACATCCCAAAAGGCTCGGTCGTTCACATTTGTCTTGCAGCTGCAAATCGTGATCCCGCCAGATGGGATCGTCCCGATGAATTCGATCCGACTCGTGAACTCAAGCCTCATCTTGGTTTTGGTCAAGGTCCTCACACCTGTCTAGGTATGCACGTCGCGCGTGCCGAAATGTCGCACGGCATCGAGTCTCTCATCCAGCGATTTCCCACTCTTCGCCTTGATCCCATGGCTCCGGCCCCTCAGATCATCGGTCTCTATGAGCGTGGTCCCGATGTACTTCCCGTTATCTATGGAGAGACCTGATGGTTTTACTGCAGGAGAAAGTCTGTGTAATCACAGGATCGGGTTCGGGAGTTGGTCGCTCAACTGCTCAATTATTTGCGCTGCACGGCGCCCGTGTAGTGGTCGCCGATATGCGCGATGAATGGGCTGATGACACAGTTGATCTCATTACGTCTGCCGGGGGCACCGCAGTTGCTACTCACTGCGACGTCGCAGATGAAGACGAGGTACGAGACCTCATCGAGTTTGCAGTGGGAACGTTCGGTCGGATCGACGTGATGCATAACAACGCTGGAGTCAGTACGCCGAAGCCTGGATTATCTTTCGTTGACCACACCGCCGAGGATTGGCATCGACTCCTCAGCATTAATTTGATGGGGATGGTGCATGGCAGCAAGCACGCTGTCTTGCAATTTCGCGCTCAAGGGGGCGGAGGCGTCATTGTGAATACCTGCTCGGTGGCCGGCATGGTGGGTTTTGGCGGAGTTCCCTATGGGGTCTCTAAGGCTGGTGGTGTCCTCCTAACAAAGTCACTCGCCGTCGAGGTCGCAAAAGAGGGGATACGTGTGAATGGAATCGCTCCAGCCACATTGCTCACAAATTTTGGTCGGTCTGAGTCAGAGGCATTCGCACCCCGAACACAGGAAGAAATCGATTTATGGGGATCGTTTGTCCCGACAGGCCGGGCGAGTAGTCCCGAGGAATGCGCACAAGCAGTCTTATTTCTGGCCTCGGAAATGTCATCGAATACCACCGGAGCGATCGTTCCGGTCGATGGTGGATATTTGGCCCGGTGATCAGATGACGACAATCATTTCTCTCTCGAACCAGTTCATAGATGGGGAGTGGGTCAACGGGTCGGGCTCGCGCCTCACGGTCGAATCTCCAGCTACCGGTGAATCAATCACTGAAGTTTCCACTGCAAGCCCCGAGCAGTTCTCCTTAGCGATTGAAGCCGCCCGACGTGCCTTCGACAGTGGACCTTGGGCAATGACGAGCCCTGCCGAACGTATCGCTTTCGTTCGGCGCTTTGGCGCGGCGCTCTTGTCCCGTCGAGATCTGCTCGTTGAAACCGTGATTGCTGAAACCGGCTGCCCTCGAAGTGTTGCCGAGATCGCTCAGGTGGATATGGCCCTTTCGAGCATTGTGGAACTTTGCGACCTTTATGCGGCAATGCCGGAGTGGGAGCACAATGAAGTTCCCCTTGACCAGTACGTGTCCGGGGCTCAGGTTCGACTTTCAATTCGTCATTTTGAGCCAACCGGTGTCGTTGCAGCCATCACTCCCTACAACTTCCCGTTCATTACAAATGTTTGGAAAGTCGTTCCCGCGTTACTCGCAGGTTGCACTGTCGTATTGCGTCCAAGTCCGCTCACGCCACTTGAGGCTCTCGTAATGGGTGAAGCCGCAGCCGAAGCTAATTTTCCCCCTGGCATCCTCAATATTGTTGTTGAGCCGGGCAGTGAAGGGGCGATGCTGATGACGACGGATCCTTTCGTCGATGTCGTTTCGTTTACTGGTTCGACGAACGTTGGCCGAGCTGTGGCCGCTCAGTCTGCCCCGACGTTGAAAAGGGTGATTTTAGAACTTGGAGGAAAAAGCGTTGCATTGCATCTCCCTGACGCTATGTCTGACGGTATGGCCGGAGTGGTCGGTGGGGCCCTTACTGTCTTTGGTTCGCATGCCGGACAAGGGTGCGCCCTGCAGACGCGAGTCCTAGTTCCGAGCGAATACCGAGAGTCAGCTGCAGAAGCGATCGCACAATCAGCTGGGTTGTTGCCGATCGGCGACCCAACCTCGCAATCAACTCTCATCGGGCCGCTGATTTCGTCACATCAGCGCCGTCGAGTCGATGAACTCGTTAAGGCATCTGTTGCTGCCGGTGCTCGTTGCGTTCGGGGCGGCAACGTACCCGAAGGAATGGATCACGGCTGGTTCTATGAACCGACAGTTCTCGATGCGCCTGACCCGTCCAATCCTGCGAACCAAAATGAATTCTTTGGCCCTGTAGTTTCGGTTTTGGGTTATCGCGACCTTGAGGATGCGATTGCGATAGCAAACTCCACTGATTACGGACTTTCTGGTGGCATTTACACCAGCGACTTGGCGCTAGGGATGAAATTAGCTCGTCAGTTTCGCTCCGGCACCGTGCAAATTAATACTGGGCTCGCCGCAGGATTCACCCCGATGGGTGGCTACAAACAGAGCGGTTATGGCCGAGAACGCGGAAGTGCCGGCATTCGTGCCTTTCAAGAGCTCAAACACATCGTCGTGGGGAGTCGTTGATATGACTGAGGATAACTACACACCGCCCGATCTTGCTCTTGTTGGTGAGGAGCATGTTCGCCGTTATTTTGAGACCAATGGCGAGGTCGGGCATGACTGGAATGGAGTACCTGCACTTGTACTCACCACAATCGGGCGCAAATCGGGCGAAGAACGACACTCTGCACTGATTTATGGTCGCCTCGGAAACGACTACGTAGTCGTTGCGTCGATGGCCGGCGCTCCTACTCATCCGGCCTGGTTTCTCAATCTCACCGCCGATCCAAACGTTGTTGTTCAAGTTGGAGCCGAGAGATTTGCTGCGGTGGCGCGAACGGTTGAAGGTGTTGAACGAGCAAACAGTTGGTCGGAAATGTTGCGGATCTGGCCGAATTACGAGGTTTATCAATCGCGTACTGATCGCGTTATCCCAGTCGTTTTATTGAAACGAGCGCAATAGCAATGAAGGTTCCCGACTCCCTAGATGAAGTCCTCTCGCCGGAGTGGATGACCGGTGCACTCTCTCAAAAATTTCCTGGTATCGAGGTCACAAAAGTGACGCAAGGAGAACTCATTCAACGCGTTGCCACAAATCAGCGTTTCGTTATTGAGTGTGCTGGCGGAGTTCCCGACGGACTCCCGATCCACCTGTGTTTGAAGGGTTACTGGGGTGACTACGGAGAGCAGTATCGATATGTAAGCGCCACAGAGACTTTTTTTTATCGAGATATTGCATCGACCACGGGTATTCGCACCCTGCGTTCCGTCGCAACAGTGTTCGATCAGGAGAAGCGTCATGGGGTAGTAATCACTGAAGATGTCGCTGAACAGGGGGCTGTTTTTCTTGACTCGCTGAGTCCGTATTCAGTTGACCAAGTTGCTGAAAGTCTCAGGGAGTTAGCGAAGTTGCATGCCGCCACGTGGTGCAGCCCCGTCTATAAGGATTTGGCATGGTTGGCCCCTCACATTGATCAGTATCTATTGCGTCGGGGCATCCCAGAGATCTCGGCCAACTTCGACGGACCAATCGGTGCAGGAGTCCCTGAGGATGTGCGCCATGCGCAGTTGCTGGTCGACTCCTTTGCTGCTCTGGCTCGTTTCACAGCGACTGACTCCCCTTGGTGTCTGATGCACGGCGATTGCCATGTCGGCAACGTCTTCCTTGACCCACTGGGCCGCCCTTCATTTACTGACTGGCAGATGATTCAGCGGGGTCCGTGGTACCTCGATGTTGGATATCACATTGGCTCGACACTGGATCCGGCGGATCGTCGAGCCAACGAAGATGATTTATTGCGGGTTTACCTTGATGAGCTGTCAGCGCAGGGCGTGGAACGGCCATTATTTGATGAAGCACGTGAGCGTCTTTCCCTTGGATTCATTGAGGGGTTTTTTCTCTGGGGCATTACCCAGAAGGTGGACCCTCCGATCACGACGCGTCTGCTTACTCGATTAGGAACTGCGGTTTCCGATCACGATGCCTTCGCCGTCATGGCATCTCTGTGAGCCAACAGTCCCTGAAGCAATCAATGTCTGTCGATGAGGAGTAGAGAATGACTGTTATTCCAGAGGACGATCGCTGGTTGAAACTAGCCCCGATGCGTATCGGATTGCTGGGTATGGAAATGCCTCGTTTCGATCGAGAGATCCGCATGGCATTCGATGAAGGCATCGAAAAAGGTCTTCTCGATCGCCGGTATGAATTGATCTACGAGGAAGAAGCAGGACTTCCGCAAGGCACTGCTCACGGCGGAACTCAGGGATTTGATCGCTTGGTAGATGCGGGTTGCCTCGCAGTGATCGGCGCGAATTACACCGATTCAGCTGTGGCCTTAACCAATCGTGCCAACGAACGAAAAGTTCCGTTGGTCAGCATGTGCGGAACTGATCAATTTCATGGCGAGTATTGCTTCAGGCTCGGTAACGGTGATGTCGGAATTGATCCGATGCTGATGGTTACATGGTTGGTTCGAAACGGATATCGCAACGCTGCCGTTTTGGCTCCTTGGTCTCCCATTAGCGAGGAATATTTTCGTTTTTTTCGTGAAATTTGCCGCCGCTACGGAGTTTCTATCGCTGCTATAGAACAGACAAATAATTCCACAACCGTGGCTGAACTATCAGAGAAATTTGCCAAACTTCGAAATGCAAATTCTGACGCCTTAGTTTGGCTGGGCTACGGAGGTCTTGTTGTTTCGGGTGCTGTTCGCGATGCGCTGAATCAAATTTCTTGGGATCCGCCGCGAATTATGACCACTGCGTTTATGCAATACATTTGGGGCTTCGATCAACTCGAGGGCTGGGTGGGAATCGACCAGTGGTGTCCAGACAATAAAAGGATGTGGGCATTTCACGAACGGTTCCGTGAGCGTTTTGGCGAGGACCCTTGGATGTGGCCAAACGCAATACCAGGCCTGTGTTACGACATGGCTGTCGCTGTCGTTGAAGCGCTCTTCCGTGCACCGATCCTGAGCCCTATCGGAGTCAAGATCGGCATGGAACGACTTCGCATGATTCCTGCAGTGACCGGTGGACCGAGTACGCATATGGCCGGTGGGCCTTTCGATCACCAGTTGTTCAAGGGCGACTGGCTTCATTATGGCCGCGTCCGCGACGGGAGACTCGAGTTTGAAGGACTCTATGAACCCCTTGACTGACATCGATATCACTGTCATCGACAGTTGCTACAACCCCAAGAACGAGCCGCCGTCGCACACAATTGTCTGGCCGCTCACGTAACCCGAGTCCGGACCAGCGAGAAACGCCACAACGCCACCGATGTCGTTGGTCGGGTCACCGATGCGGCCAAGCGGTGTGCGGGCTTCGATGGCACCGCGCAGTGTGGGCACTTGGCTGAACGCGCTGGCAAGTGCAGGGGTTTCGGCAACGGGAGCAATGCAGTTCACGCAGATGCCGTCTGGTCCCCATTCGCGTGCGAGCGATTTCGCGATTGCGCGCTGTGCGGCTTTTGCCGGTGAATAGAGGGGAATATTTGCGCTGCCCTCAACGCCCGATGGCGAGGTCACCAGCACGAGCCGACCCTGGTCGCTTGCTTTCAAGTGAGGATAGGAAAGTTGCGCGCACCAGAAACTCGCCCATGCTGAAGTACGCGACATCTGGAACCACGCGTCGGCAGGCGTTTCTTCGAGACGACTTGCGTGTCCACCGGCGAACGCGTTGTGCACCATCACGTCGAGTCGCCCATGGGTTGAAACGGTGGCATCGATACATGCCGCAATTGATTCGCGTGTGGTGACATCAGTGACGATGCATTCGGCTGAACCGCCATCGGAACGAATCGCAGTGGCAACGGGTTCGCCGGTTTCTGCGCGTCGTGCGGCAATCACAACATGGGCACCAAACGATGCGAGTTTGCGAGCGATTCCTTCGCCAACGCCTTGACCGGCGCCGGTCACAATCGCGACGCGTCCTTCGAGAGATCGATTTACATCCACAGTCCACCGTCCACGGTGAGAAGTTGGCCAGCAAGATTGCGGGCATCGGTTGAACACAGGAACTCGACGACGGCGCCGGGGTCGGCATCGGGAACGGCAGGTGTCGCAATAGAGACGGGGCCGGCAATGACTGCGTCGGCGAGAACTAATTCGGGAGACACGGCAAGGGCGTTGACGGCGATGCCCTCGGGGCCCCATTGGCGAGCGATCGACTTTGTGAGGATGTGCACCCCTTCGGCGGCTGCGGCCCAATGGGCGTAGTGGTCGCCACCGGCGAGTGCGGTGGTCGGAAGGGTGAGGACGATTGCGCCCCCATTGCCGGCGAAGGTGGTTCGGGCCTCGGTACATGCGGCCACAGCGGCGTCCATGGTCTGTTGCCATGCCTGGTCGAACTCGGCATCGGTCAGTTCGGCGATCGGCCGGGGGACCATGAGGGTTGGGTCCCAAGGGGCAAAAACAAGGGCCTCATAGGGCGCTGAGCCCGTTGTTTCATGGCCTCGCCCGCTGAGCGCAGCGCTGAGTTGGGCGGCCAATGGCCCTGTGCCCACAACCTTGATCCTCACGTCGTTCCCCATTCTCTTTCCCCCAGCTTGGAGGCTGTCGTACGACATAAGTGAATCATGCGCTTCGCTTGTGTGACACCCATCACCCGAGGCTATGTTTCGGAAATGGATATTGGATACACACCAGAACAGGAAGCCCTGCGCACAGAGCTTCGCACCTATTACGACAATCTCCTCGACGAAGAGACGGTTGAGGCCCTCTCTCATAGTCACGGAATCGGCCAAGCCACCAAAGACGTCTGGAAGCAGATGTGTACCGATGGATGGGCTGGAATTGGTTGGCCCAAGGAATACGGCGGTCAGGCTCGCGGCCCGATCGATCAGTTCGTGTTCTTCGACGAGTCGATGCGAGCTGGCGCTCCAGTGCCGATGCTCACGCTCAACACCGTCGGCCCGACCATCATGAATTACGGCACCGATTGGCAGAAAGAATTCTTCCTTCCGAAGATTCTCGCCGGTGACCTTCACTTCTGCATCGGTTACTCCGAGCCGGGCGCAGGTACCGACCTTGCTGCACTCCAGACCCGCGCCGTGCGCGATGGCGATGAGTACGTCATCAATGGTCAGAAGATGTGGACCTCACTGGCCGGCGGCGCCGACTACTGCTGGCTTGCCGTGCGTACCGATCCCGAAGCCAAGAAGCACAAGGGCATTTCGGTCATCGTCGTCCCGATGGACACACCTGGCATCACGATTCAGCCGCTTCGCCTCATGGGCGAGCACGACATCAACGCCACCTACTTCGATGACGTTCGTGTTCCCGCCAAGTACCTCATCGGCGAAGAGAACGGTGGTTGGGGACTCATTACCAACCAGCTCAACCACGAGCGCGTCACGCTGTGCTCAAGCGGTATGCCCGAGCGCATCCTCACCAACGTTCGGAAGTGGGCGCAGGACACCAAGCTTCCCGACGGCCGTAGAGTCATCGATCAGGAATGGGTGCAGCTCAACCTTGCCAAGGTGCACGCCAAGCTTGAATACCTGCGCCTTGCGAACTGGAAGGTTGCGTGGTCCGCAAGCACCGAGGTGTTGCACCCAGCCGACGCATCAAGTGTCAAGGTGTTCGGCACCGAGTTCTATCTCGATGCCTACACAATGCTCATGGAGGTCCTCGGACCGCGTGCGTATCTCGATGCCGATGCTCCTGAGTCCATCCTTCGTAGCCAACTCGAGGCCGGTATTCGCGGCACGATCATCCTCACCTTCGGTGGCGGAACCAACGAACTGCAGCGCGATCTCATCGCCATGTTCGGTCTTGGCTTCCCTCGCTCGGCACGCTGAGCAGAAAGAACACACACATGGATTTTTCATTCTCATCAGATCAAGAAGAGCTTCGTGCTCTGACCAATCGGGTCCTTACCGACCGTTGCACAATGGAGCACCTCAAGGAGATCGAAGATGCCGGTGGCATCGACCTTGTGCTCTGGCGTGAACTTGCCGATCTCGGCATCGTCGGAATCGGTATGCCCGAAGCCGATGGCGGCGCTGGTCTCGGTTTCGCCGAGGTAGCAATCGTCCTCGAAGAGGTCGGTCGCACCGTTGCTCAAGTTCCGGCGATGGCCGTCATGGGTATGGCCGCTCCGTTCCTTGCCGAGTACGCGCCGAAGCATCTCGCTGGACTCGCCTCGGGCGAGCGCATCGTCACTGTCGCGATTCACGACCTTGTTGGCGATATTCACACCCCGTTTCTCGCAGCTAAGGGCGGCGTACTCGACGGTGTGAAGACCAACGTTCCATTCGGAACCGTTGCTGACGGTTTCATCGTCACAGCAGCCGACGGCATCTACTACGTCGATGCAAAGGCGAAGGGCGTAACGGTCGAACGTCAGGCCGCCACCGATGGCATCCCCGACGCCAAGGTCACCTTTAGCGGTGCTGCCGCCGAAAAGGTTGCTGGGCTCGACGCTCTCGATCGCCTTATCGAATACGGACAGACCTCGCAGGCGCTCATCATGGCGGGCGTCTGCGCTCAGTCCGTGGAGATTATGTCGGCCTACGTGAAAGAACGAGTGCAGTTCGATCGTCAGATCGCAACGTTCCAGGCCGTGGCCCAGCGTGCAGCGGAATGCCGCATCGACGCGGACGCCATCAAGCTCACTGCCTGGGGCGCAACGATGCGTTTGAACGACGGCCTTCCTGCCGGCGAGAACGCAGCCTCAGCGAAGTACTGGGCTGCCGAAGGCGGCGCTCGTGTCGTTCGTGCCTGTGTGCATTTGCACGGCGGTGTTGGTGTCGATCGCGACTACCCGTTGCATCGCTACTACCTGTGGGCCAAGAAGCAGGAACTGTTCCTCGGTGGAACAACACAGAGCCTGCTCCACCTTGGCAAGTTGCTTGCAGACACTCCCGTCTGAGTAACGACAACGTATGCATGAAGAAGGCCCGGGCATTTGCCCGGGCCTTCTTCATTTCGTTCTTCGAACTCGTCTTGCGATTCGAACTTCACGATTACGGCAGAACGGTGTAGGTGTCCTTGCCGCTCTTGAGCACAGTGCCGGGAGTTGCGCCGGTGAACTGACCGTTGATGATCACTGCTTGACCATTGACGAGTACTCGTTCGATGCCGTAAGAGTCGGCGGTGAGACGTGAACAACCGCCAGGCAGGTCGGCGACCATGTGCGCGTTCTCAGACCCGATCGTTTCCGGATCAAAAACGACAATGTCGGCGTTGCGACCTTCAACAAGAGTTCCCCGATCAACAAGACCGAACAGTTCTGCAGGCCTCTGGGTGATGAGCTGCACGGCGCGCTCGATGGGAATGAGTTTGCGACCGTTGAGCATGTCTCCCAAAAAGCGCGTGGGGAAGGTTGCTCCGCACATGCGGTCAAGATGCGCACCGGCGTCGGAGCCACCGATCATGACGCGTTCGTCGTTCCATGCTTCGACGCGCATGCGCCACGACTCGGGATCTTTGTCTTTTGGTGCGGGCCACAGGATCGTCTGAAGTTCGTCGGCGACAACAATGTCAAGCAACGTGTCGAATGGCTCGGCTCCCCGTTCGGCAGCGATTTCACCAACCGTTCGATTCGAAAGACCAGCGTTTTGCGGAGAGAAGGTGTCTCCGATGACGTAGTCCTCCCAGTCGGCGAGTCGACGGTAGATGCCCGCCTCCTCAGATTTCGAAGCGGTAAGAAGCTTGGCGCGGATCTCGGGATCTTGTAGTCGCTTGATGCGCTCTGGGATCTCGCATCGAAGTGTTTCTTCCCAAGTGGGGAGAAGCCAAATGCCGCAGAAGGTTGCGAAATTCATGTTCATGGGAACGAGTACTGGCATTGTGAGGGCGACAACGCGGCCACCCAATTCCTTGGCGCGGTCATAGGCCTCGACCTGGCGACCGACTCGGTCGGGTTCGCGGCTGTCGATGGTGAGCACATTCCAGTTCATGACGCGCTTTGCCGCAGCACTCAATGTCGCGAGCAATTCGATTTCGTCATCGGCGAATCGGTCAAGACAACCGGGAACGATGCCTTCGAGGCTGGTGCCTTCGTGTTTTCCGACCTCGGTCGCCATTGCGAGCATTTCTTCGTTGGAGGCCCATCGGCTTGGCACCGGTTGTCCGTCGCCATCGCTGTGACTACCCGAAGTCGTGAACGACCATCCGAGGGCACCGACTTCGATGGCCTTGCGCAGTTCGGCGACCATGGCATCGATCTGTTCGGGGGTTGCTTCGCCGCCCACGGACTCGGGGCCCATGACATAGCGACGGATGGCGCAATGTCCGGCCATCCACCCGGCGTTCACAGAGATGCGATTTTCGAACTGGTTGAGGTACTGCTCGAAGGTTTCCCAGTTCCAGTTGATGGTCTTGAGTGCGGGAAGGGGCATTCCTTCGACTCGACTCATCATTTCCTGGAGGTACTCGGCTTCTTCTTTGGTGGGACGAAGGGGGGCGAGGGTGAACCCACAGTTACCGGCGATCACGGTGGTGACACCGTGGTTTGCTGATGGGGATGCGCCTGGATCCCACAGAAGCTGTGCGTCGTAATGGGTATGGGCGTCGATGACACCAGGCATCACCATGCGGCCGGTGGCATCGGTGACAATGGTGGCGTCGCCGTCGACCTGACCGATGAGAACGATCT